>CAXTTP010000105.1:0-8880 GCA_964247195.1 uncultured Sphingomonadaceae bacterium | reverse complement strand
CGCTGCCGAAGCGGCAGGACGAACTGGCGATCGACGGCTGGGCGATGGAGGCGCGGCTCTATGCCGAGAACCCCGCGACCGGCTTCCTGCCGTCGACCGGGCCGCTCGCTCATCTGCGCCTGCCCAGCGACATCCGCGTCGATTCGGGCGTCGCGGAGGGTACCGTGGTGACGCCGTTCTACGATCCGATGATCGCCAAGCTGATCGTCCACGCGCCCGGGCGCGCCGCCGCCGCCGCCGCGCTCGCGCGCGCGTGCGGATCGGTCGAGGTCTGGCCGGTAAAGACCAATGCCGCGTTCCTGCAGCGTGCCGCGGCGGATCCGGACTTCGTCGCCGGCCGGATCAACACCGGTTTCATCGAGCGCCATGCGGACCGGCTGGTGCCCGGCGTCGATCCCGGACCGGCGATCGTCCAGGCCGCCGCGCGCGCGCTGCTCGACGACCGACCCGACGATCCCTGGACGGCGCTGGTCGGCTTCCGGGCGAACGCCTCGCCCGATTGCCGGGTCGCGGTCGAAATCGCGGGCGTCGCGCATCTCGTCGAGATCGGCGAAGCAGCCGGATCGGCGCGGGTCGTCACGGTCGCGGGCGAACGGATCCTCTTCCACGATGGCGAGGCGTGGCCGTTCGGACCGCCAGTAGCGGATAATGCCGGCAAGGAGAGCGGAGCATCCGACGGCGTGCTGGTCGCGCCGATGCCGGGCAGGGTGATTGCGGTGGACGTCGCGCCGGGGCAGGGGGTCGCGAGGGGACAGCGGCTGCTCGTGCTGGAAGCGATGAAGATGGAGCAGGCGCTGCTCGCGCCGTTCGACGGCAGCGTGGATGCGCTGAACGCGGCGATCGGCGCGCAGGTCGCCGAGGGTGCGGTGCTGGTCCGCATCGTGCGGGAGGGCGAGTGATGGCGGGTCGCTTCTTCGACGAATGGCAGGTCGGCGACACCATCGTCCACGAGATCCGGCGCACCGTGACCGAAACCGACAATCTCCTCTTCTCGACGATGACGCACAATCCGCAGCCGCTTCACCTCGACCTGGAGGCGGCAAAGGCGAGCGAGTTCGGCCGGATCCTCGTCAACGGCACTTTTACCTTCGCGCTGATGGTCGGCCTGTCGGTGGGCGACACGACGCTCGGCACGCTGGTCGCCAACCTCGGTTACGACAAGCTGGTGATGCCGAAGCCGGTGTTCATCGGCGACACGATGCGCGCGGAGACCGAGATTGCCGCGCTGAAGGCGAGCCGATCCCGGCCGGAGGCGGGCATCGTCACCTTCTCGCATCGGTTGCTCAACCAGCGCGACGAGATCGTCTGCCAGTGCCTGCGCTCCGCGCTCCTCCGGCGGAAGCGGGCGTAGGAGGGCGCTTGCTGCCGTTCGCACCGGCGGCTGAGCGGCTACCCGCGGTAAGCCGGCTACACCCGAGTTCAAGCGAATCGGCCAATTGTGCCTTTCCTTCACCCGCGGCCGCTCCTATCCCGCGTGCTACCGCATCGAACAAGGCGGGCAGAGGGGACGGTTCTGATATCCGACGGCTCGTGCCGACGTGGCGGCGTGCTACGCGCGGCAACGTTCCGAGGATCGTCGAGCCGCCCTTTGATGCAACAAAGGGGAGAGATCGATGTCGCGACGTTCAGCGAAGCTTGCCATGGCAACCCTGCTCGCAATGGCTCCGCTCGCCATCGCTGACGCGCAGGCCGGAGGGGCGCCGCCGCCGCCGCCGCCGATGTTGCAGGCCGATGGTTCGGTGCGGATGTCCGAGCATGTCTATCAGATGCCGTCCAGCTTGAGTCCGGAAGCGCGGCAGGCGATCCAGGCTTATTATGCCAAAGGCGGCGATCCCGCCTTCTCGGGCGACATCGCCAACATCCGCAAGATCTACGACAGCCAGTGGGCCGGTCCGGTGCTCGCGCGCTGGAAGGCGCTCTATCCGGTGAAGACGGAGCGGACCGTGATCGCCGGCGTACCCGTCGATGTTGTGACGCCCCTCAACGGCGTCAGCGCCGAAAAGAAGGACAAGGTGCTGATCAGCTTCCATGGTGGCAGCTTCGTGATCGGCAATGGTGGCATCGGCGGACAGGTCGAGGCTATCCCGATGGCCGCGATCGGCGGGTACAAGGTCGTCGCGGTAGACTATCGCCAGGCGCCGGAAGTGCAGTATCCGGCGGCGACCGACGATGCCGAGGTCGTCTACAAGGCGCTTCTCAAGGCGTACAAGCCCGAGAATATCGGCGTCTATGGTTCGTCCGCGGGTGGGATGCTGACGGCGCAGCTCATCGCACGCCTGATCAAGTCGCACGTGCCGCTGCCGGCCGCGATCGCGCTTTTGGCGGCGGGCGCGACGAAGCCCGGCGCGTCGGATTCCTCGTTCTGGGCGCTGGGTCTAACCGGCGCTACGGTGAAGGTGCCGACCGAGCGGCTGAACATGCCGAGCTATTTCAAGCCGACCGACATTGCGGACCCGTCCGCGTGGCCGGCGGAGTCGCCCGACCTGCTCGCCAAGTTCCCGCCGACGCTCGTGCTCTCGGCTTCGCGCGACGCGCTGCTCGGCAGCGCGCTGGACACCTATGCGAAGCTGCGCGAGGCCGGGGTCCCCGGCGCGCTGTATGTGCGGCATGGGTTCGGCCACGGCTATTTTACCCAGGCGCCCGAGCTTCCCGAGGCGATCGCGGCCTGGCGGGAGGCTATTCATCACTTCGATATGTACCTCGGCACCCGCGCGAAGAACTGACCCGAAGACCCTCTTATCGGCCGCCTTGTGTGGCGATGGCGCGGCACCGACACTGCCGCGCCACCCTGCCGTATCACTTGCCGGCGACGGCCGAGAAGAGCAGTTCCCGGATTTCCGGGCGGGGATCCCGCTCGACCCGAGGGTGCACGTCGAGGATCATGGTCTGCCGCTCCGGCGGCGCATAAGCGGGCCAGTGGGGGATCGCCGGATTGTTCGGGTCACCGGTGGCGGCGAAGTTCACCCAGGTGTCGCTCATCATCTGCGCCATCGCGGCGTTCTCGGGACGATCGCCGGCCATTCCCGAAGCGGCGTAATTGCTCATCGCGAACGGGATGTCGCCCCCGTGGGTCGCGCCCAAGGCGCCGCCGAGCGCTGGCGTTTCATAGTCGAACCGGTAGACATAAGCGGGGGCGCGACCGGCGGCGGCGCGGCGTTCCGCCCATACTGCCGTTCCGGTCCACATGATCCGGTCGGTTAGGAACGAGCAGGCGAGATCGGTCGGCGAGGCGTCCGGCCGCTCGCGACGATATGCCGCCCCGATCGCTTCGGCATGCTCGCCGAAGTTGGCGGCGGCGACCTGGCGTAGGCCGGCCTCGTCGAGCGATCCAAACCAGGGCATGGCGTACATCATCATCGTCATGTCATCGCGCGTCGAGCCGACGAGCACCGGGACGTCGACGCCGCTCTCCGCCGCGACCGGATCCATCGGGTGGACGGGAAGCACGTCGCCGTCGACGACCGGCTGGAACGGCATGAACGACTCCGGTGAGGAGGCTGCTGCGAGCCCGCTGCTGATCGCCGAGCCGATCTCCTCCGCCGCCTTGGCAAGCTCGGCGGCGGGCACGTCCTGGAGCTTCCGGAAATTCGCCGGGTCGATCTCCAGTCGCTGCAGCAGCCGCCGGGCGGTATCGCCCGCACGCTCCGTGGTGGTGGCTCGCAACGAGGCTCCGCTCATCAAGTTGCCGGTGTGGAAGAGCCCCTTGGCCGACGGCATGGCCAGGAGTGTGCTGACCTTGCCGGCACCGCCCGACGATCCGAAGATCATCACGCGGTCCGGATTGCCGCCGAACGCCTCGATGTTATCGCGCACCCATTCGAGCGCCTTGAGGATGTCGAGCATGCCGACATTGCCCGACTGGGCATATTCGCTCCCGCCGATGCTACTGAGATCGAGGAAGCCGAGTGCGCCAAGGCGGTGGTTGATCGTGACCACGACCGCGTCGCCCCGTTTCGCCAACCCCCCGCCGTCATAGAGCGGCCAGGACCCCGAGCCGGTCGTGTAGGCGCCGCCATGGAGCCAGACCATGACCGAGCGTTTGCGATCGCGCTCGAGGCTGTCGGTCCAGACGTTGAGAACGAGGCAGTCCTCGCCTTGTGCCGGCTCATCGCCGGCAAGCGAACCAAGGAAGCCCATGAACTTGGCCATGCGCTCGGCTGCACCCGAGGCGGTGGGAGGAGCGGCGCCGCCCGCCTCGGCGGGATGCGCCTGGGGCGCCGTCTGGCCGAAGGCGAGGGCGTCGCGCACTCCGCTCCATGGTTCGGGCGACCGGGGCGGCTTGAACCTGCCTGCGCCACCTGTGGGTGCGCCGTAGGGGATGCCTTTGAAGACGTAGGCGCCGTCGCTGCGCGCGCCGCGCACCTTACCCGAACGCGTTTCGACGATGGGTTCCATGGGACATCCTCTCCTTTGCTTCGGCTGCGAGGGTCGGCTGAGCTCGTCGGGTCGAAGACGGATCAGGACGGTGGCCCAACGCGCGTTCCGTCATTCGGTGGCTCACCAGGTGCGCCCGAACGGCTCACGATGGTGTGCGGCTCCTGCTTGTTCTGGGCCGAGGCATGGCGCACAATGGCCTCGGCCTGAATGTATGCGTGCGTGTAATGCTAGCACTTTGGGCTGGAGAGTATGCCGGAGGTATTGATGAGGAAGAATCACCTCACACTCGTGCCGCGCGTCGGCGAGGACGAGCAGGTTTGGATCGTCGAGGTCGACCGCGGAGGGGAGGCCGCGCCCAGCCTCGTCGATCTGACCCGCAGCTGCCATCGACAATATCTGTTCGTCTATGCCGGCAAGGCCGAGGCCAAGCTAGATGGCTGGGTTGTTCCGCTCGTTCCCGGCGATATCGCCTTCGTTCCCTCCAAGACGGTCGCGGACGTGCGATGGGAACCGGGCTCGCAGGCGGTCTGGATCGGCATCGCCGACGACTTCCTGATGTCGCGTGTGGTACCCGCTCTCGGCGTGCCGTTCGCGATGTTTCGCTCGGAATTCAACACGCCGAAGAAAATCTCGGACTGGACCGGCGATGCGCATAGCGCAGACCGGGCCAGACTGTGGGGAGAGCTTGCCGAGGCGCGCCGACGGCTCAATCCCGTCGGCAATACCGTCGTTGCCGCATATGTGCTTATCATGCTGTTCGAGAACAGTCCTACCCGGGCGACGGAGAATGACGAACTTCAAGCAATCGGTGCGGTAAGCATGCTGAGCGAAGACAGCACGCCTGATCGCGACGTCTCCATCGCCATGGCGTTCCGGAGCCTGCTGGAGCAACACCTCGTCGATAAATGGAGCGTGCGGCAATATTGCGCCTGTCTCAAGATCCGCTCGATCGATCTGGTCGACTCCTGCAAGAAGGTCCTGGGCTGCACGCCATCGGAACTGATCAGCGATCGCCTTCTCCTGGAGGCCAAGCGCCAGCTTACCTATTCGAACACGCCGTCAGCGGCGATAGCGTACGATCTCGGATTCAACGACGCCGCCTATTTCAGCCGTTTCTTCAAGCGGCAGACCGGCCTCTCGCCGAGCGAATTCCGTCGCGGCCATGCCCATCAGAGGGCCCTGTAGCCGTTCACAGCGACCGGATGTGCGATCGCTCCCATGTAAGATCGCTACTGTCTTTCTGGCTGCAACTGGCTCACCGTCGCCCGAAAAGAGCCGGTGATCGCACAATGCGGCGGCATGGGCCGGAGGGAGACGTTCGGATGGAAATGCGCAGCTTCAATACGCCGCGGGCACTGGCGATCACCATGAGCGGATTGATCGCCATGAGCGGCGCTACCGCCGCGCCCGCTGCGGGTACGCTCGCGATCAAGACCCTGTCGGCGCCCGCCAGCCTGGTCAGCGGCGGCCAGGTGCTCGTGCGGATCGACTCGCCGGCGGCTGATCCCCCGCGCGTCATGATCGACGGCAGGGATGTGAGCGCGTCGTTCCGGCGCAGCGATGGCGGCTTCGTCGGAATGGTGACGGGATTGCGCGTTGGCGAGAACATGCTGCGAGCGGAGGCGGGAGGCGCCGCCACGCGCCTGACGATCGTCGACTACCCGATCAGCGGGCCGATCCTGTCCGGTCCCCAGCAGCAACCGTTCGTCTGCCAGACCGCAGCCTTCAAGCTCCCCGACGGCACGACCCTCGGTGCGCCGCTCGATGGCAGTTGCTCGGCCGCGCCCCGCGTGACCTACCTCTACATGCCGACCGCGGGAGGTGCGTTCAAACCGCTGCAGGGCACCTCGCACCCGGCCGATCTCGCCATGACTACGACGACGGACGGGCGTACCGTGCCGTTCATCGTCCGCGTCGACACGGCGACGATCAATCGCGGCATTTATCAAAGCGCGATCCTGTTTGATCCCGCCGCGGGCGCGGATCCGGACCCGCTCTCCCCGCCGCCGGGATGGAACCGCAGGCTGATCGCGGTCCACGGGGTCGGCTGCGCGGGCGGCTGGTATGTGCAGGGGGCGAAGCAGGGAGAGAACATCCTCGATCCCGTGCGCCTGGGAGAGGGATACGCCGTGTTCACGAACACGCTGCGTCACCCGTCGAACAGCTGCAACGCCTTGCTCGCTGGCGAAACCACGCTGATGGACAAGCAGCACTTCATCGAGAGCTACGGCGTTCCCGCCTTCACGGTCAGCAAGGGTTCGTCGGGCGGCGCCTACACCAGCCTCCAGGTCGCCGACGCCTTCCCCGGCCTGTTCGACGGTGTCCTGATCGGGTCGACCTTTCCCGATGCGCTCGCCATCGGCATCGCGGGAATGGACGCGCGGCTGCTCGCTCATTTTTTCGCCGGTTCGAACTCGCTCAGCGCTTCGCAAAGGGTGGCAGTCTCGGGCTACAAGAGCCTGTCGGCGTTCACGGACGCGGCCAACCAGGCACAGCGCACCGATCCCGTCTCGCGCCAGGAAGACATACCGGGGTACAAGGGGGCGAACTGGAACGATGCCGTCCCGCTGACGCTGCGCTACGATCCCGCGCGCAACGTGCATGGCGCCCGTCCGACGATCTTCGATGCCGCGCGCAACATCTACGGGGTCGATCCTGCGACGGGTTTCGCCCGGCGCCCCTTCGACAATGAGGGCCTTCAATACGGCCTCAAGGCGCTGAACGACGGCGTCATCTCGCCCGATCAGTTCCTCGACCTGAACGCGGCCGTCGGCGGCTACGACAACGATCTCAACTTCAGGCCCGCGCGCAGCAGGGGCGATCTGACGGCGATCCGTCGAGCCGAGCGGTTCGGGCTCGCGCTCGGCGGGGGTGGCGGACTTTCCTCGATACCCGTGATGGATGCGGCTCCGGGCGGCTTCCTCTATGACGAGGACCATCTCTACCACTACCAGTGGTTCCACTTCGCGGTTCGCGAAAGGCTCCGCGCCGCGAACGGCGATGCGGCGAACCACGTCATGTGGCGGGGCGGTGCCAGCATCGCCGAAAACATCGGCAAGCCTGGCCCGGAGGCGGCGGCGCTGATCGCCACGGCGGCACGCGAGAGCTGGTCTGCCTTCATCGGCTGGGTGGCCGCGTTCCAGGCGGACCAGGCGCCCGGCACCGCGCGCCAGAAAGTCATCCGGGACAAGCCGGCGGGTCTTGTCGATGGCTGCTGGACGAAGGCGACCACGCCGCAGTTCATTACCGAGCCGCAGAGCCGCAGCTCCGCGCCCGATAGCCGCTGCAACGTCCTCTATCCCTCCTATGCATCCGCGCGCGAGGTTGCGGGCGGCCCGCTGGCGGGGAACGTCTACAAGTGCGCCCTCAAGCCGGTGCGCGTCAGCGACTACGCCGTGCGGTTCTCCGCGGCGCAACAGCTCCGCCTGCGCCGCATCTTCCCGGACGGCGTATGCGACTTCTCGCGCCCGAGCCCGGCCTACGAACCACTCGTGCCCCTGCTGCGCGGCTCCGGCCAGGCAGCCTCCGGCAAGGTCGGGCTGTAGCAGGCCGTGTGCGGTTCTGATCGCCGCACGAGGGACGAGAGATCGTGACGACCAGACTCCGCCCTACGCCCGTTTCGAGAAGCTGGGAATCCGGACGGTATGCGACTTCCGTAGTCTCGACGGAGCGCACCGCGTAGCCCAACGTTGCGCAGCCTGTACACGAATGATCGTTCTTGAGGTCGGCCCATTGCGGGCCGATCCGCGTGCGGGTTACAGGCTTTGGGCGATCGCCGTCGCCAGATCCGAGGTCATCTGCGCGAGCGCCTGCGTCAGCGCTGGGACGTCGCCCGTTCCGACCGGGGCTTGCAGACGCAAGGCGTGCGGGCGCGGCGTCGAAGCCCCGATCGACCAGCTCAATTGCAGGACGAACCCGTCGGCGGACTGGCGAAGGTCGAGTATGTCGACCGTTATCGCGCGCGTGCCCGCGGGCGCCGGCGCGTCGGGGAAGATCACGCTCCCGGGCGGCAACCGCGCCACGAGGTCCTGGGTCAAGGCGCGCCTCAGGAGATCGCCTGGCGGTGCGCTCCACCGGTCGAAGTCGCGGACGGTGATCCGGTCGGCACGATCGTGCTGGACGATCTCCAGCCGGTCGATCGCGAGCGGCAGATGGACCGCGACGACCTGCACCGGCGCGACGGCGCGTGGCGGAGCGGGGGAGGCGGCCGCGACCGGCTCGATCGTCCAGAAGCGCGTCGGGGTGCTGCTGCAGCCCGTCACCGCCGGCAGGAGGAGCAGGAGGAGCGTGGCCGTCTTCATTTCGTCTCTTTCCTGCCGCGGAGCAGCGCTTCGGGATGGCGGCTGAGATAATCGGTCAGCGAGCGGATCGATCGCGCTGCTTCCGTTAGCTGGCGGATGGCTGCGGGCAGGTCTGCGTCCTGCGCGCCGCCGCTGCCGCCGAGCGTCCGGCTCGCTGCACCCGCCGCTGCCTGCGCCTGTTCGGCGGTCCGCTGGAGTGAAT
>CAXTTP010000104.1:0-8902 GCA_964247195.1 uncultured Sphingomonadaceae bacterium | reverse complement strand
CGCGCGGTTCGATCGCGAAACCGATCCGATCGTCGATCGCCGTCCCGTCTTCGGCCGCAAGACGCCGATCGCCCCGAGCCCCAGCGCGCGCTAGCCGCCCTCTGCTTCCGCCGGTTTCGACTGGAGCTGGATGTAGTTCTGGAGACCCATCTGCTTGATCATGGGCGGCGATTTCGTGGACGCATCGGTTGGAAGGCACCGCGCGCCAGCGATCGCCACGCCCATTCGAACGGCCCGTACTGGAAGCGGTCGAGCCAGGGCTTGCTCCACGACAACATCGCCGCCCAGGCGAACGGGACGATCAGGTAGAGTTCGGCACGGCCGAGCCGACCGTAAAGGCCGCCGCCATAGCCGTAGAACAGTGTAGTCATGACGAGGCTGGTGCCGAGATAGTTGCTGAACGCGGCCCGGCCGACCGCTGCCAGCCGGGCCCGCAGCACAGCGGCCGAGCCGCTCGCGATCCAGCGCAACAGCAGCGCCGCATGGCCAAGCATGAGGATCGGCCGGAACGGCGCGGCATAGAGTTCGGCGGAGCGAAGCACCACCACCTCGTCGAAGCCGGAGCGGATGCAGCCGAGCGCGATCCACGCCAGCGGGGGAACCGCCAAGGCATAGGCGACGGTCGCGACGCGGGCGTAGGTGGCGGGCCGCCAGCTTGCCGTCACGAACCCGCTCCGGAACGCGGCCATGCCGAGTAGCATCAGCCCCAGCGTATCCGGCCCGACATCGACGAACTGCAGGAACGGCGTGGCCTCGCCGGTCGTCAGCCGCTCGTGGAGGATCGCGCCGTAACCGCCGCGATAGAGGGCTAGCGTGTGGGCGATGGCGTCCGCGCTGGGGATGCCGACCTGGTCGGCGACGTCGCGCCAGGCGCGGCGGACCGCGGCGCCGGCACCGGGCGCGGCGGCGCTCTCGCGCAGGGAAGCGATGTCGTCGAGCAGGACCGCCAGCATTGCCATCTGCACCACGAGGAAGCCGATGCCGGCGGCAGCGAGCGTCCGCGTGCTCCGCCCCGCAAAGGCGAAGGCCAGCATGCCGACGATCGCGTAGAGCACGAGGATGTCGCCCGCCCAGACCAGATAGGCATGGGCGAGACCGAGCCCGAGCAGCCAGGCCATCCGGCGGAAATGGACCCCGGCCCCGTCCTTGCCGGCTGCCTCCGCCCGGTCGATCACCAGCAGCATGCTCGCCCCGAACAGGAGCGAGAACAGCGCGCGCATCTTGCCGTCGACGAACACGAAGTTCGCCATCCACACGGCGATGTCGGCCGATCGGGTGCCGCCCGAGGCGGCCGGGTTCAGATAGGCCGCCTCGGGCAAGGCGAAGGCGGTGATGTTCATCAGCAATATGCCCATCACCGCGAACCCGCGCAGCGCGTCGAGCGCGATCAGGCGCGGGGGCGGCTCGGTCATCGGCCTTGATCGCCGGCCGCCGCGGTGCCGCCAAGGAACCGGCCGGTCTGCCACCTGTTTGAAAGTCCAACCCGTTTTTGACGTGAAGGAATTTTCCGATGGCCACCAAGGCTCCCAACACCGTCTCCGGCAAACCAAGCGCGCCGCGCAACACTTCGCCCAAACCGACACCCTCTTCGACGGCAACCAAGAGCAGTGCCGCCGCCATGATCGGTGCGGCGGCCGTCGGCGTCGCGGCCGGCATCGCCGTCAATCTGGGGCGCAAGGTGGTGGTACAGGCGCCAAGCGCGCTCACCGGCGATTGGTTCGCAGCGATCAAGGCAGAACATGCCGCAACCATGCTGCTGTTCGACGCGATGCAGAAGACCACCGACAAGCAGACGACGAAGCGCGCGACGCTGCTGATGCAGCTCAAGCATGCGCTCGGCAAGCATGCCTTCATGGAGGAGAACGTCGTCTATCCGGCGCTGCGCGAGGCAGGCGATGCGGAGGATGCCGACAAACTCAACCACGAGCATGGCTACGTTAAGCAGTATCTCTACGAGCTGACCAACCTCGACAAGGGCTCGCCGATGTTCCTCGACAAGGTTGCGTCGTTTCGCACCGACATCGAGAAGCATATCGAGGAAGAGGAGGTCGAGATCTTCCCCGGCTTCCACGCCAAGCTGTCGGAGGCCAAGAACAAGGCAGTGACGCTGGCGGCGAACAAGGAAGCGTTCAAGCTGGCCTGAGCTTCCCGCCGGGACGAGAGGCAGCCCGGTTTTGGCAGAACCGGGCTGGTCGCGCATGCAATCCGCTTTTCATGCGAGCGCCGCATTCCTTCCCATCAGCTTGGGAAAGAAGCCCTCATGCGCGCGGCGGAGGTCAGACAGGAGGATGTTCGCGTAGCTGCCGCTACCGGGCACGTCACCGATCGAGATGCTGTCGCCGCCTACCGAACCCACATAGGCGCATGCGACGCCCGCTTGCTCGGAGATGTTCCACAGGTCGGCAGGTTCGGCGCCCACCGTCGTGACGAGATAGCGGCCCTGATCCTCCCCGAACAACATCGGCGGGAGCTTGTCGCGGATGGCTTCCGGCAGTCCGCCCACTATCTGCGGGGTGACTTCCTCGATCACCCAGTCGGGTTCGATATTCGCGCCGAGTCTCCCGGCCAAAGCCATTTCGGCGATCGCCACCAGCACGCCGCCATCCGAGACGTCGTGGACGGCCGTCACGATGCCCGCGCCGATCAACGCGCGGATGGTTGGGCCCGAACGCCGTTCGAGGTCGAGATCCACGTACGGCGGCGGCCCGTCCTCCCGTCCGTGACATTCACGAAGCCACAGCGACTGGCCGAGATGCGTGCAAGAGCCGCCGAGGAGCCAGATCGCCTCACCCTCCGCCTTGAACCCGATCGTCGCCGACTTCCGCCAATCCCCGAGCAGCCCCACGCCACCGATCGCCGGCGTCGGCAGGATCGCCGAACCGCCGCCGGTCGCCTTGCTCTCGTTGTAGAGGCTGACGTTGCCGCTCACGATCGGGAAGTCGAGCGCGCGGCAGGCTTCCGCCATGCCCTCGATGCAGCCCACGAACTGTCCCATGATCTCGGGCCGCTGGGGGTTGCCGAAGTTCATGCAGTCGGTCGCGGCAAGCGGCGTCGCGCCGACCGCGCTCAGGTTGCGGTATGCCTCCGCGATCGCCTGCTTGCCGCCCTCGAAGGGGTCCGCAAAGCAATAGCGCGGTGTGCAGTCGGTGGTGATGGCGAGCGCCTTGTCGGTGCCGTGGACGCGCACGACCGCGGCGTCGCCGCCCGGGCGCTGGACGGTGTCGGCGCCGACCATGTGGTCGTACTGCTCCCAGATCCAGCGGCGCGACGCGAGGTCGGGCGAGGCCATCAGCTTCAGCAGGTCGGCGGCGATGTCGCTCGATCCGGGAATGTCGGCCAGCGGCGCCGGTGGCGGGGTCTTCACCCATGGCCGGTCGTAAAGCGGCGCCTCGTCCGCCAGCGGGCCGAGCGGGAGGTCGCACACCGTCTCGCCGTTCCACACCAGCACCATCCGGCCGGTGTCGGTGACGCGGCCGATCACCGCGAAGTCGAGCTCCCACTTGGCGAAGATCGCCTCCGCCTCGCGCTCGCGGCCGGGCTTGAGCACCATCAGCATGCGCTCCTGCGATTCGGAGAGCATCATCTCGTATGGGGTCATACCCTTCTCGCGGCAGGGCACCGCATTCATGTCGAGCTCGATGCCGACACCGCCTTTGGACGCCATCTCCACGCTCGATGAGGTCAGGCCGGCAGCGCCCATGTCCTGGATGGCGACGATCACGTCGGTCGCCATCAGCTCGAGGCATGCCTCGATCAGCAGTTTCTCCGTGAACGGATCGCCGACCTGCACGGTCGGGCGCTTCTCCTCGGAATCCTCCGAGAAGTCGGCCGATGCCATGGTCGCGCCATGGATTCCGTCGCGGCCGGTCTTGGAGCCGACATAGACGATCGGGTTGCCGATGCCGGAGGCGGCCGAGTAGAAGATCTTGTCGGTGTCGGCGACGCCGACGGTCATCGCGTTGACGAGGATGTTGCCGTCATAGGCGGGGTGGAAGTTGACCTCGCCGCCGACGGTGGGCACGCCGACGCAATTGCCGTAGCCGCCGATGCCGTGAACCACGCCGGCGATCAGGTGGCGCATCCGGGGATGGTCGGGCCGGCCGAAGCGGAGCGCGTTCAGGTTGGCAATCGGCCGCGCGCCCATCGTGAAGACGTCGCGCAATATGCCGCCGACCCCGGTTGCCGCCCCCTGATAGGGCTCGATGTAGCTCGGGTGGTTGTGGCTCTCCATCTTGAAGATGGCGGCCTGTGGCTTGCCGTCGGGTCCGGGGCCGATGTCGACGACGCCGGCATTCTCGCCGGGACCGCAGATCACCTGGGGGCCGGTCGTCGGGAGCTTCTTCAGGTGGATGCGGCTCGACTTGTAGCTGCAATGCTCGGACCACATCACCGAGAAGATGCCGAGCTCGGTGAGGTTCGGCTCGCGCCCGAGGGCGTGGAGCACGCGGTCATATTCTACGGGCGAGAGGCCGTGCTGGGCGACGATGTCTGGGGTGATGCCGGTCATGCCGGCAGCCGATACCGGAGGGTCGCCGGCTTGTCAGCCGCACAATCGAAAAGGGCCGGCGGTACTCCCCGCCGGCCCCCGAGTTTTCAGTGCGACCTTGGGCTCAGGCGTTGCAGGTCTGGCTACCCTTGCCGGGCTGGGTGATGCTGGTATCGGCAGCGTTGCCGCCGACGGTGTAGCCGCCGCCGCTCAGCGGCTTGCCGGCCTCGGGCGCCGTGAGCTTGGTGACGGCGCCCTCCTTGGTGGTCTTGAGGTCGGCGCTGACGTTGTCGCTGTAGAAGTCGACATAGACGAGGCTGTTGTCCTTGCAACGATAGGTCCGGCTCGCGGCGAGCGACGGCGGCAGCACCACTGCCCCGTTCGTGACCGGCGCGGCCTCGGCCATCGCCGCGTCGTTCGACGGGGGCGGGGCCGCCGCCTGCTGCGACCCCGAATTGCAGGCGCTGAGGAACAGGACGGCCGCAACGGCCGAAAGGCGGATCGGGAGGGGGGAGATTTTGTGCATAGCGGTAGAACTCATCATGGATGTGGCGGTTTCCGTCAATCCGGAGAATGACGATTGCGCCGCCGGCAACAAGGGTCGTGCCCAATGCAAGCTGTCGCAGGGGCAAGACAAGCTCCCTTGCCGCCGCGCCCGCGCCTCCGCTATCGCGCCGCCTTATGGTCAACGCTCCCGTGCCACCGGCGCCGCATGCCCTCGCGCTGATCGGCAACACGCCGCTCGTGCGGCTCGCCGGGCCGAGCGAGGCGACCGGCTGCGAAATCCTCGGCAAGTGCGAGTTCATGAATCCGGGCGGGTCGGTGAAGGACCGCGCCGCCTTGTTCATCGTCGAGGATGCCGAAGCGCGCGGCCAGCTCGCGCCGGGCGGCGTGATCGTCGAGGGGACGGCGGGTAACACCGGCATCGGCCTCGCTCTGGTCGGCAATGCCAAGGGCTATCGCACGATCATCGTGATGCCCGAGACGCAGAGCCGCGAGAAGATGGACACGCTGCGCGCGCTCGGCGCCGAGCTCATGCTCGTGCCGGCGGCGGCCTATTCGAACCCGGGCCACTTCGTCCACACCTCGCGCCGGATCGCCGAGGAGACGGAGAACGCGCTCTGGGCCAACCAGTTCGACAACATCGCCAATCGCATGGCGCATATCCGCACGACCGCGCCGGAGATCTGGGAGCAGACCGGCGGCCGGATCGACGGCTTCACCTGCGCGGCGGGCACCGGCGGCACGATCGCGGGCGTCGGCATGGGCCTCAAGGAGCGCAACGAGGATATCGTCATCGCGCTTGCTGATCCGCACGGCGCCGCACTGTACAGCCACTATGCGACCGGCGAGCTGAAAGCGGAAGGAAGCTCGGTCGCCGAAGGTATCGGCCAGGGGCGGATCACCGGCAACCTCGAAGGCGCGCCGATCGATACCCAGTTCCGCATCGGCGACGACGAAGGGCTCGCGCATGTCCATGCGCTGTTGATGCACGAAGGGCTGTGCCTCGGCCTGTCTTCGGGGATCAACGTCGCCGGCGCCGTCGCGCTCGCGAAGGAGCTGGGGCGGGGCAAGACGATCGTCACGATCCTATGCGACTCCGGGCTGCGCTATCTCTCGACCCTGTTCAATCCGGAGTGGCTCGCCGCAAAGGGCCTCGCCGCTCCGCCCTGGCTTGCCCGCTGAAGCGGTTCGACAAGGCGCACCGGCTGGTTTAACCATGTCGCCTGCGCGGATTATTCGATCGCTCCCTGGTCGCGGAGGGGAAGGCATGCAGCGGGTTCGCATCGGCTTGACCGGGTTGGGCGGTGTCTTCCTGCTCGTGCTCGCCGCCGCCGCCTTCTTCGGTCTCGCCCGGCGCGAGCCGGACGTGCGGCCGCAGGGCACGCCGCCGGCGGCAGGCATCGACAATATGAGCAACGCCGAAGTGCCGAAGGAGCCGCTGGCGGAACTCGGCGTCACCCCGGGCAACCTGCCGGATGCACCCGCGGGCGCCGCGCCGGTGCCGACGGCCGCCCGGCGCGCTTCACCGCCACCGCCAACGAAGCAGTGAGCCAGCCGGCCGAACCGAGCAACCTCATCGGCCGGCCGGATCGCGCCGCGTCGATTCGGGCATTGTCAGACCGGCCGGGCGCGAGGGGTCGGGCAGGAGCTTCCGACTCCGCGAAACGATCCGGCCAAGCGCATCGGCCGCTTTTGCGGAGCGATCTCCGGCGAAGCTCGCACACAATCTTATCCACAGACTTGGATGCCGGACAAAGGAAGAACAACGGCCGATTTCCGGGCAGACCATTACTGCGCCGTCCCAGGTTCTGCACATATCATCCCATGGCGGGACCATAAAATACCATCTGGTCCCACGCCCAGCCTCATGATACCCAGCCGCTAACGAGGGATCTCCTCTGTTGGGGTGGCGATGCGACGGCGTCGACGGGATCGCCTGCGGCAGAGGCAAGGTCGCTCGTAGAGGGGCGACGGCGTGGCGATTTCGGAACTGTTTCGCGGAAGTGCGCTGAACGCGATCGACGCGAAGGGTCGCGTCTCGCTGCCCGCCGAATACCGCGCCACGATCCAGTCGCGCTATCGCCGCACCGTCCACGAAACCGGCTATGATCCGGCGGCGAGCGACCCGCGCGCCGGCAAGGTCGCCAGCCTCGTCAAGGATCCCGACCGGCCGTGCCTGATCGGCTATGACGACGTCTTCGCCAACGATTACATGACGACGATCGCGGAGCGCCACGCCGACAAGAGCGGTGTCGCGCGCGAGCAGGCGATCCTCGACGACCAGGGCTATTTCGGTGCGTCGGAAGACGTGCCGTGGGACACGACCGGCCGGATCGTGCTGACCCCGCGCATGCGCGCCCGCGCCGGGATCGACGGATACGTCTATTTCTTCGCGCGCGGGCCGCGGTTCGAGCTCTGGAACCCGGCGACCTTCTATCGGGCGCACAAGGACAGCCGCCCGGACTGGGCGCAGGAGTGCAAGCTCGACTGCGACGAGCGCGGGATCGCCCTGTGAGCGCCGCCGCCGATCCCCGCCACGCGCCGGTGCTCCTCGACGAGGTGGTCGCCGCGCTCGCGATCCGGCCTGGCGACGTCGCGGTCGACGGCACCTTCGGCGCGGGCGGTTATTCGCGCGCGATGCTCGCGGCCGGGGCAGGGCAGGTGATCGCCTTCGATCGCGATCCCGACGCGATCGCGGAGGGCGCGGCGCTGGCCGCGGCCAGCGACGGCCGGCTGGTCCTGGTCGAGGAGCGCTTCTCCCGCATCGCCGAGGCGCTGGACGCGCGCGAGATCGCGGCCGCCGACGGCGTGACGCTCGACATCGGCGTCTCCTCGATGCAGCTCGATCGCGCCGAGCGCGGCTTCTCGTTCCAGGCGGACGGGCCGCTCGACATGCGCATGGAGCGCGCGGGTGCGAGCGCGGCCGAGTTCGTCAACGAGGCCGACGAGGCCGAGATCGCCGACGTGCTGCTGACGCTGGGCGAGGAGCCGCGCGGCCGCCGCATCGCCCGCGCGATCGTCGCCGCCCGGCCGATCGCGCGCACCGGCGAGCTGGCGCGGGTGGTCCGTCGCGCGCTCGGCTACAAGCCCGGCGACAAGAAGGATCCGGCGACGCGGACCTTCCAGGCGATCCGCATCCACATCAACGGCGAGATCGACGAGCTGGAGGACGGCCTCGCCGCCGCCGAGCGGGTGCTGCGCCCTGGCGGCCGGCTGGCGGTGGTGACGTTCCACAGCCTCGAGGACCGGTTGGTCAAGCGCTTCCTGCGCCAGCGCAGCGGCGCCGAGCCGGCCGGATCGCGGCATCGCCCCGACCTCTCCGCCGCCGGCCCGGCACCGAGCTTCGAGGCGGTCGCGAAGCCGGTCCGGCCGGGCGAGCCGGAGCTCGATCGCAACCCCCGCGCCCGCTCCGCCACGTTGCGCGTCGCCCGGCGCACCTCCGCTTCTCCCTGGCCCCGCGTACAGAAAGGCCCTCCCCGATGATCGCCACGCGTTTCCGTTCGGTCTACTGGGTAGGCGGCGTCGCCGTCGCCGCGCTCGGCTGCTACCTGGTGTCGCAGCGGGTCGCGCTGGAGCGAGCGACGCTGACCCGCACCGAGCGCGAGATCGTCACCGCCCGACGCGACATCCGCGCGCTGCAGACCGAGATCGGCACGCGGGCGGGGATGAACCAGATCGAGCGCTGGAACAGGGACGTGCTTTCGCTCGCCGCGCCCAAGGAGAACCAGTTCGTGGCAAGCGAGGTGCAGCTCGCCTCGCTGGTCCAGCCTGCCCAGCCGGCGATGACCGCGCCCGCGGTGGTACAGACCGCCGCCGCGACGGCGACGGCCGCGCCTGCGCCACGCGTCGTGCCGGTTTCCGCGCTGGCGCCGGCGGCGCGCCCGCCGCTGCTTACCCGGGCCAGCTATACGC
>CAXTTP010000103.1:0-8907 GCA_964247195.1 uncultured Sphingomonadaceae bacterium | reverse complement strand
ATAGCCGTTGCAGGCGACGATCACGCGGTCGGCCCGGACATGCCCGTGGGGCGTAGTGACCCGCCACTTGCCACCGTCCCGCGCCACCCGCGTCGCCGGCGATCCGGCGTGGAGCGCAGCCCCGGCCGACGCGGCGGCATGCGCCATGCCGAGCGCCAGCTTCAGCGGATGGAGGTGCCCGCCATTCGGATCGAGCATGCCGCCATGATAATCGGTGCTGCCTACCCGGTCGCGCACCTCATCGCGGTCGACGAAGCGGAGCGCCGCATAGCCGTAGCGCTCGTGCATATGATCGACCAGCGCGCGGCTGTGCGGCACGTACCGGGCACGATGATCGACATGGAGATAGCCAGGGCGGAAGTCGCAATCGATCTCCGCGATCAGTTCGCCGAGATGCGCGCGCCCCGCCAGAGCGAGCCGCCACAGCGCGCGCGCGGCTTCCTCGCCCAGCCTCGCCTCCAGCCATGGTTGATCGCGCCGCATCCCCACGTGCACCTGCCCGCCATTTCTTCCGGATGCTCCCCAGCCGAGCAGCGCGCGTTCGAGCAGGACCACTCGCGCGCCCGCCGCCGCGAGGTGGCGGGCGGCGGACAGGCCGGTGAAGCCGCCCCCGACGATGCACAGGTCCGCCTCGTGCGCGCCGGCGAGCGGGCTGGTGGCGGGCGGCGCCCCCGCCGTCGCCGCATACCAGGAGGGCGCGTGGACGAGAGCGTCGCGGTCCTCGCGGGCGCCGCTCAGGCGACGAGCTCGCCGATTGCGCGCCACGCCTGATCGATCGCGGAATCGGTATAGGCGGCCCTTCCCGCATCCGAGTTCGCGATCGAGATCCTGCCGAAGCGGGCGCGGCCGATCACGTTCGGCGCCTCCTCCGGCGTCGTAGCGCGGTCCCATAACGGGTTGTATTCCGGTGCATAGCCATGCGGCCAGCGGTTGACCGTGATAGCGTCGATATCCCGCGCGGGATCGAAGCCGGCGCCGCCGAGCGCGCGTGCGAGCAGGTCGCGGACATGATGCTCGTAGGTCTCGAACGGCGTCCCGAGCAGCTCCGCGCGACCGGCGCGGCACTGATCGTGCTCGGATAGACCCGGCGCGCAGGGCACCTTGGACATTTGCAACAGGATCGGCTCGTCGGGCGAGGCCGCGTTGCGATAGCCGCCGAGCGCGGGTGCCGCGTTCAGCGACGCCTGCTGGAAATAGCCGCCCGGGAACGAGATGCTGCCGATCTTCAGCCGATCGAAGGGGCGCCAGTTGGTGAGCGACACGCTGGTATAGACCAGCGGGATCTTTACCAACTCGTGCAGCGCCGCCTTCTGCCTGTCGGGCAGTTCGGGACAGAGATAGGGGATGATCATGTTCCAGCAGGCCAGCACGCAGGCGCCACCGCTCACCTTCCGCAGCGTGCCGCCGCGGCTGTAGACGACATCCACGCCGTCGCCGACATTGCGGGCGTTGACGACGGTGCTGCTGATCCTCACTCGCACCGGCTGCCCGGGCCGGTCGAGGCTGGCATAGTCGACCCTGGCGAGGATCGAATCCTCCGCGGTTTTCCCCGGCAAGGCGTCGGGAATTAGCGCGCGCACCAGCAGCCGGGCGACGCTGCCGTTGCCGTCCGGAAAGTGGAAGGAATAGGATCCGCCGGTCGCGGCGAAGCCCTGCGGCGTATAGCCCATCCGGTCGATCGCGCCGGGCGCGAGCTTGAGGCCGGCGAAGCCCGGATAGTCCATCGCCCAGGCGTCGAGCGCTGTGATGCCGTCGATGCCGACGCCCCACCAGCCGAGAGGGCGATTCTGATAATAAGCGAGCGCCGCCGCATCGATCTTCGCGATCTTCGCGAGATAGTCACGATAGCTCATCGCAGCGAGTTGCTGCTTCTTCTCATCCGAGCCAAGGTTTGGCAGGTAATCCGTTGTTCCTGCTTCGATCCGAGCGATGTCGAGACGTGCCTGCGCCGGCAGCGGGGCATTGGCGAGCGCCTCGGGCCAGGGCCGCTTGCCAAGCCCGGCGACCAGCCGGTCGGTGCCGAACGTCTCCCGATCGAAGAAGGTCGCGTGGCCGAGCGCGTGGGTGGCCGGCGGCGGCAGCTTCGCGGCGGCCGCCTTGAGCGCGGGGACGTCGATGCCGATGCGGCGGATCAGGCCGTCCGCCACCTTGCTATAGGGCCGCGGGCTGTCGATGCCGGCGGTGCCCCCGTTGAGGAGTTCGATCCGGCCGCCGCGGTCGAACTCGTTGCGCTTGGCGTGGCCGCCGAAATCGTCGTGGTTCTCCAGGATCAGGATCCGCGCGTTGGGCTTGTGATCGCGATAGAAGATCGCCGCGGCAAGCCCGCTGATGCCGCCACCGACAACGATCAGGTCATAGCGCTCCTCGGCCGGCGTCGCCTGGGCGAGCGCCATCGCCTTGCCGTCGCGGAGCGCATGCGCCACTTCGAACGATCCCGGATGAGATCCGCGCAAGCCGGTGCGAAGTGGTGGATAATAGCCGCCCGGCTCCGGCATCGGCGCGCCGTCTGCGGCGCCCGCCAGCGGCAGCGCCGCGGCGAGCGCCGCCCCGTGCAGCACATCCCGCCGGGTGATCGGCCGACCCATCCCGAGATCGTTCGGCGGGGCGCCGGAACCTGCCGTCATGCGAATGCCTCCGTGGCGAAGAACCCGATCTGTGATCACATGAACGCCGCATTCTGGCAAGCGTCGCCGGCGGCAAGGGTTAGGTTGGCGCGGATGATCCAGCCGTCATTTGACGGCCGCGCGGGGTCCACATAGGTTCGCTGCACTGTCTCGGGGAGTTCGCCCATGCCGCCGTTTTTCACGCCTGCCTCCCGCCGTGGCTTCCTGGCGGGCGTGGGATCGGCGGCGGTGGGGCTGACGCTGACCGGGCTGGCCGGATGCGCGCCGCGCGGCAAGAGCATCAACTTCTATAATTGGGATACCTATATCGGCGCGACGACGCTGAAGGACTTCAAGGGCGCGACCGGCATCGGCGTCAACATGAGCCTCTTCGCCAACAATGACGAGCTGTTCGCCAAGCTGCGCGGCGGCAACCAGGGCTATGATGTCATCGTGCCGACCAACGATTTCGTGCAGCGCATGGTCGCGGCCGACATGCTGCTGCCGCTCGACCATGCAAAGATACCGAACCTCAAGAACATATCTCCCGAGTTTCAGAACCCGTCCTTCGATCCCGGCCGTCGCTACTCGGTGCCTTATACCTGGCTGGTGCTGGGCATCGGCTATCGCAAGTCGAAAATCGACGGCGTTCCGGACAGCTGGAAGTGGGTGTTCGATTCGGATCGCTACAAGGGCCGCATCGCACTGCTCTCGGAATCCGGGGACCTCTGCCGGCTCGTGCTCAAATATCTCGGCACACCGATGAACACCAAGGATCCGGCCGCGATCGCGCGCGTGCAGGAGATGCTGATCCGCCAGAAGCCGAACGTCGCCGTCTTCCACGAGGACAACGGACAGGACCTGCTGCTCGCCGGCGACGTCGACATCGTGATCGAATATAACGGCGACATCGCGCAGGTGATGCGCGAGGACAAGGACCTCGCCTTCGTGGTGCCGCGCGAGGGCAGCCAGATCTCCTCCGACTGCCTGTGCATCCCGAAGGGTGCGCCCAACCCGGAACTCGCGACGGAGTTCGTCAACTTCCTGCTCGATGGCAAGGTCGGCGCGGGAATCTCGAAGACGATTCAATATCCGACGCCGAACGGTGCCGCCAAGGCGCTGATGGATCCGGCCTATCGCAACAGCCCGGTGGTGTTCCCCCCGCAGGCGATCCTGGCGAAGTGCGATTATGCCGAATATTCGGGCGAGGCGATGTCGCGGCTTTATGAAGAGACGATGACCCGAATTCGGGCGGCCTGACCGGCCGACGATCAGCTCAGCGCCGTGCCCTGCAGGCTGCTCGCGATCAGATCGATCCCGTCGACGATGTCGGCGCGGATCGCCTCCCGTAGCCGCACGCCGTCGCGCGCCGCGATCGCGCCGAGGGCCAGCGCGTGCTGGTCGACCAGGTTGACGGTGCCGACCCGGCCGTAGACGACGCGCATCAGCGGCCCGAACTGAAGCCACAGCGTCTCGATCAGCCGGGTCAGGATCGGGTTGCGACGGCCGGCGCGGTAGATCAGGAAGTGGAAGCGGAAGTTGTTCTCCATATAGGCGTTGACGTCGCCGCTCGCGAGCGCGGCGTTGACCTGTCCGTCCGCTGCTTCGAGCGCGCGGGCGACGCTGCCGTCGACGAACGGGAGTGCCTGCACCGCCGCCTCCGGCTCCAGGAGCATGCGGCAGCGCATGATCTCGTCCAGGCGCTCACCGGTCATGGTCGGCACGATAATGCGCCGCTTGGAGCGGATCTCGACGGCACCCTCCGCGGCGAGGCGGCTTAGCGCATCGCGCACCGGCATCTGGCTGACGCCGAGCTGCTGGGCCAGGCCGCGGGTGGAGATGCTGACGCCGGGCGCGATCTTGCCGGTGATCATGCGCCGGCGGAGATCCTCGTAAACGCTGGCATGAAGCGGCGAGGCATCCTCGCCCTCGGCCGCTGTCACCGGCCTTGCCGCCGCCGGCCTGGCAGCGGCCGGGCGGCGCGCGCCGCTACTCGCCATTGCGTCCACCCGGCGCGGTCGACCGAGGAGCTGAAAGGCAGCGCACGATCACAGCGCCACCTCGGCCGCATCGATCAGTTCGCGAACGGCGCGGTGCGCCTGGTCGATCGCGGAATCGGTGTAGGCGGCCGCCCCAGAGTCGGAGTTGGCGATGGCGATGGCGCCGAAGCGGCGGCGGCCGATCACGTGCGGGCGTTCCTCCTCGGCCACGTCCCACGGATCGTAGAGCGGATTATATTCGTAGGCATAGCCATGCGGCCAGCGGTTGACGGCGATGCCGGCGATGTCGCGCGCGGGATCGAAGCCGCCCTGCCCGAGCGCCCGGCCGAGCTGGTCGCGGACGTTGCGTTCGAACGTCGCGAACGGCGTCGCCAGGAGCTCGGCGCGGCCGGCGCGGTGCTGGTCGCGCTCGGTCGGCGCGCCGGGCAGGCAGGGCGTGCGCGTCATGTGCACGAGGACCGGATCGTCCGGCCGGTGCGGCACCGGCACGCCGCCGATATCGAGCACCGGCGCCAGCCCGAACGACGAGAAATAGCCGCCGGGGCAGGTCACGTTCGCCACGCCGAGCGCCGCGAACGCACGCCAGTTGGTCAGCGCGACCGAAACATAGACGAGCGGCACCTTCACCAGCGCGTGCAGCGCCGCCTTCTGCGCATCGGGCAGTGCCGGCACGAGATAGGGGATCATCATGTTGTAGCAGGCGAGCACGCAGGCGCGCGCCGCTACCCGCACGAGCTTACCGCCTACGATGTATGCCACCTCTACGCCTTCCGCGGCCGGCGCGGCGTGGACGACGACGCTGTTGAGGCGGATCCGGACCGGCTGGCCGGCACGGTCGAGCTGGCCATAATCGAAGCGCGTCGACACCAGCCCCTCGATCGGCCCGGGCTCCCCCACGGCCGGCGCCAGTGCGCGCACCAAGGCCCGCGCGATCGTCGCGTTCCCGTCCGGGAAGTGGAACGATGCCGAGCCCCCGGTCGTGGCATAGCCGGCGCCGGTGTTGCCCATCCTGGCGGCATGCGTCGGATCGAGCTTCAGGCCCTTGAAGCCGGGCAGGCCGATGCCCCAGCAATCGAGCGCCGGCTCGGCATCGATGCCGATCCCCCATTCGCCGTGTGTGCGGTTCTGGTAATAGGTGAGAACGGTCGGGTCGACCCGCATGATTTCAGCGAGATAGTCGCGGTAGCTGATCCGCGACAAGCGATCCATCTTGGCCGCCATGTCGAGTTCCGGCAGGGGATCCACCTCGCCGGTCTCGACGTGCACGATGTCGGCGATCGCCTTGGCCGACAGCGGCGCGGCCGACAGGCTCGCGGCGAGCGCTGCGGCCTCGACCTGCTCGTGGCGACCCGACGGCATGCGAATCAGCGCATCGTTGCCGAAGGTCTCGCGATCGAAGAATACCGCCTGGCCGAGCTTGCGTTCGCGATAGGCGGCGTTCGCCGGGAAACGGGTCGCCAGCGCGACCGGATCGATGCCGAGGTCGGCAAGGAGACCCGCGGCGACCGGGCTATACGGACGCGGGCTGTCGATCAGCATCGTCCCGCCGTTCAGCAGCAGCGTGCGGCCCGCGACGTGGAACTCGTTGCGCTTGGCGTGGCCGCCGAAATCGTCATGATTGTCGAGGATCAGGATGCGTGCGCGGGGACGCTCGGCACGCAGGAAGTGCGCCGCGGCAAGACCGCTGATCCCGCCGCCGACCACGATCAGATCGTAGCGCTCGCCGCTATCCTCGGCATGATCGGGCGTCAGCGTGCCGTCACGAAGCGCGTGCGCATTCTCAAACGAGCCAGGATGGCTGCCGCGCATACCGAGCCGGGTGGGCGGATAATAGCCGGCCTCGCCCTGTGCGCCTGCCGCGGCGGAAGCGGCCGGGGCGCCGAACCCCGCCAGCATCGCGCCGCCGATCCCGGCGGCAAGGCCATGGAGGACATCGCGGCGATCGATGGGAGCGCCCATGCCGAGCGCGTCATCTTCCGGTTGCATCGCGCCCTTTCTGCGGCTTGCGCCGACTATGTGCGATCACAGTCGCGACGACAAGCGGGGGCAGCGTTCGGTTCTCCACCGCGCGATGTGATCGCATGTACCGCCTTTGCGCCAACACGCCGAGCGAGCGGAGCTAAAGCGCGTCCGCCGGTGCCTGCGGACAGGCTTCCTCCTCGTCCTGCTCGATCTGGACGGTGGTGTGCGCGATGCGAAAGCGGCGCTGGAGCATGTCGCGGGCGTCGTGGAGGAAGGCGTCGCCCGGATAACCGGCCGGCATGACGAGGTGGCAGGTGAGCGCGACCTGTGTCGTGCTCATCGGCCAGATGTGCAGATCGTGGACGCGCTCGACGCCGGGCAGTTCGGCGAGCGCCGCCGACACCTGCTCCGGCGCGATCCCCGGCGGCACCCGATCGAGCGACATCGTCACCGAATCGCGCAGCAGCTGCCAGGTGCCGGCAAGGATCACGACGACGATGACGAGGCTGGTCAACGGATCGAGCCACAGCCAGCCGGTGCGCGACACCACGAGCCCCGCCACCACCACCGCCGCGGACAGCGCCGCATCCGAGGCCATGTGCAGGAAGGCACCGCGGATGTTGATGTCGTCCTTGCGCCCGCGCGCGAACAGCAGCGCGGTCACGCCGTTGATCAGGATGCCGATGGCCGCGACGATCATCACCGTGCCGCCGGCGATCGGCTCCGGATCGGCGAGCCGGCGCACCGCCTCGATCGTGATCGCACCCACGGCGAGCAGCAGGAAAACCGCGTTGAACAGCGCGGCGAGGATCGAGGAGCGACCGAGCCCGTAGGTATAATTGGCGCTCGGCCGGCGCTTCGACATCGATGCCGCGCCCCACGCCACCAGCAGCCCGAGCACGTCCGACAGGTTGTGGCCGGCGTCGGCAACCAGCGCCATCGAGTTGGCGGCGATGCCGTAGCCCGCTTCGACGGCGACGAAGCCGGTGTTGAGGACGGTGCCGATCAGGAAGGCCCGCCCGAAATCCACCGGCGCGTGGCTGTGGCCGTGGCCATGGCCGTGGCCGTGATCATGGACCTGGCCGTGATCATGAGCGTGGCCGTGGCCTCGATCGTCTGCGACTTGGTGGCCGTGCGTACCCATTGCCAGCCACCATGGCGCGCCCACCCGCCACCGGGCAAGGGCGCCGCTGGAAAAATGCACCGGATCAAGCGGGCGGCCGGTCATCCGCCGCTGCCGATCGCCGGCGGCCGGCTTGACAAAAGCGGAGCATTTGACCAAGCGCGGCGGAGTGCGGAGGTGCGCTAGGCCCGCCCGCTTGTTCCCGGACCGCTCATGACATTCGCCGATCTCGGCCTATCCGACGAAACGCTGCGGGCGGTGACCGAATCCGGCTACACCGAGCCGACCCCGATCCAAGCGCAGGCGATCGCGCCGATCCTAATGAACCGCGACCTGATCGGCATCGCCCAGACCGGCACCGGCAAGACCGCGAGCTTCGTGCTGCCGATGATCGACATCCTCGCCCACGGCCGCAGCCGCGCGCGGATGCCGCGCTCGCTGATCCTCGAGCCGACCCGCGAGCTCGCCGCGCAGGTCGCCGAGAATTTCGAGAAGTACGGAAAGTATCACAAGCTCTCGATGGCGCTGCTGATCGGCGGGGTCTCGATGGGCGACCAGCAGGCCGCGCTTGAGAAGGGCGTCGACGTGCTGATTGCCACGCCCGGCCGGCTGATGGACCTGTTCCAGCGCGGCAAGATCCTGCTTTCCGGCTGCTCGATCCTCGTCATCGACGAGGCCGACCGGATGCTCGACATGGGGTTCATCCCCGATATCGAGGAGATCTGCACGAAGCTGCCGCCGACCCGGCAGACGCTGCTGTTCTCGGCGACGATGCCGGCGCCGATCAAGAAGCTCGCCGACAAGTTTCTGTCCAACCCCAAGCAGGTCGAGGTGTCGCGACCCGCGAGTGCCAACCTCCAGATCGAGCAGCGCCTGGTCGAGGTCGCCTCGCGCGAGAAGAAGTCGACGCTGCGGAACCTGCTGCGCGCCGACGATGTCCGCACCGCGATCATCTTCTCGAACCGCAAGACGATGGTGCGCGAGCTCGCCGAAGGCCTGCGCCGCGACGGCTTCGCCGCCAGCCAGATCCATGGCGACATGGAGCAGGCCGAGCGCATCCGCGAGCTCGACCGGTTCAAGGCGGGCGAGATCAACATCCTCGTCGCCTCCGACGTCGCCGCGCGCGGGCTCGACATCAAGGGCGTCAGCCATGTCTTCAACTATGACGTGCCGTGGCATCCGGACGATTATGTCCACCGCATCGGCCGCACCGGCCGCG
>CAXTTP010000102.1:0-9017 GCA_964247195.1 uncultured Sphingomonadaceae bacterium | reverse complement strand
ATGCCCGGAAAGCTAGAACGGATCGTGAACGCCTGCAAGCCGGCTTAAATCGGGGCGAGATCGAGCCCGATGTCGGCCGCCGGTGCTGACTGCGTGAGCCGGCCGACCGAGATGTAGGTGACGCCCGTCTCCGCGATGGCGCGGATCGTCTCCAGCGTGACGCCGCCGGACGCTTCGGTCGGCACGCGCCCGCCGACGAGCGTCACGGCGCCGCGCAGCGTGGGCGGGTCCATGTTGTCGAGCAGCAGGTGGGTGGCGCCGGCGGCGAGCGCGGGCTCGATCTGGTCGACGCGGTCGACCTCGACGATGATCCGGGCGATGCCCGCCCGAACCGCACGGGCGACCGCTTCGCCGATGTCGCCGGCGACAGCGACATGATTGTCCTTGATCATCGCCGCGTCCCACAGCCCCATGCGGTGATTGGTCGCGCCGCCCATCCGCGTCGCGTATTTTTCCAGCATGCGCAGGCCCGGGATGGTCTTGCGCGTGTCGAGCAGGATCGCGCCCGTGCCGGCGATCGCGTCGACATAGGTGCGGGTGAGCGTGGCGATGCCGGACAGGTGCTGGACGGTGTTGAGCGCGGCGCGCTCGGCGGTCAGGAGCGCGCGCGCCCTCCCCTCGATCCGCAGCAGAGCCGTGCGCGCCGGAACCGGCGCACCGTCCGCGACGAGCGTCTCGACGCGGGCATCGGGATCGAGCACGCGGAAGAAGGCCGACGCGATCGGCAGGCCGGCGGCGACGATCGGCTCGCGCGCCGCCATCACCCCGGTGAAGCGCGCGTCGGCCGGGATGACCGCAGCGGAGGTGATATCGCCCGCCTCACCCAGATCCTCGGCGAGCGTGGCCGTCACGAAAGTGTCGAGATCGAAGCCGGGAAGATCAATCATGTCGTTTCGCGATCCGGAAGTTGACGATGTTGACGGCACGTCGCGGGTGGAGCGTTGCGCTTGCGGGTTCATTGGGACCTTCCTAGCGCCCCGACCGCGCGCGGGACAGGCATGTCGGCAGCAGCGGACCGTGACGGCAATAGCGGAATGTGACCGCCGTCACAGCGACGCCGCGGGCGCGGAATATGCCCGATCGGCGTTGCGACCCGCATCAGACAGGTTGCGAAACCCGGAGGGAGATTGCGATGGCGTTCATCCTGCTCGATGTGCCGTTCGTCAGCCAGAACGACATCGGTGGCCAGACCGGCCACGCCCACCATTCCGAGCAGAACGGCTGCTGGTACGCATCGACCTGCATGGTCAGCTATTTTTGGGAAGCGGGTCCGCGCCTCGGCGTTCCGAAGCAATATAAGCGCAACCCGGGCGATCCCGAACCGATGGGGAAGCGATACAAGGAGCTAAAGAAGAACGAGAATTTCGAGGGCGTTCCGCTCCCCGCCCGCCACAGCTGGACCACCGTGAAGCTCTTCAACCTGCTCGAGAATTACGGGCCTTGCTATGTGCGCCGCGGCTATCGGGACGCGACCACCGGCAAATTGACCGGCGGCCACGCCGTCGTGCTGTCGGGCGCGGATATCGCGCTCGACCGGGTGATGGTGCTCGATCCCTGGGAGACCAAGAACGAGGCCGGCAAGGGGCGCCAGACCTACGGCATCGCCGAATTCAACGATTTCTTCAAATGGCAGGAAGATTGGGCGCGGGGCATCAGCCTCATGTACAAGAAGCAGCGCAACGTCGTCGATGCGGCCGCCTACATCAAGACGCATCGGCTGGATGCGTGGGGCTAGGCGCGGTCGCATGATCGTGCGGCGTCGTCGCAGTGCGGCGAGACGGGACCGTCCGCGCCGCCTCGGCGCCGATCCTGCCAGGGCGGGGATCGTAATGGTGGAGCAGCGCGAGCAACGCCACCGTCGCGACGACGGCGATCAGGATGGAAACGATGATGAACAGGTTCTCCTTGCCCACGAAGACGGGCGTATTGTCCTTGTTCCCCCGGTAGTAAGCCCAGTAGCAGATTCCACATACACCGACATAGCTGGTCGCCAGCACGTAGAAAAACCAGCTTAGCCCGATAAATTTGTACAACAGATATATCGTTAGAGAGTGGTTCAACGAGAATACCAGAGGTATCGTCAGCAGAAACAGCACGGTTTCTGCCGAATATTCCTGATGTGCCCACTCGAAATAGCTGTTCGTCTTGTATATCTGGCTGACATCGAACCCGTCCGGAAACGGATTCATCCTGCGCAGCTCCTCGGTAAGCTTCTCGGCGTTATATCTCGCCTTCGAGAATGTCGCGCCGATGTGACCGAACCTGACGAACAAGAACGTATTTACGACAGGCAGGATCAGATACAATAACGAGTAGCGGTCCGGATCGTCGAACAGCTTTCGAGCGACGACCTCACCCAGCCCGGCGACCAGCGCGAGACTGAGAGCGATGCTCGTAATCTGCCCCATCCAGTTCTTTTCCAGATCCTGCTTGGCGCTTTCGCTCTTCGCGAGGATCCTATCGAGATACTTCTCGTAGACGTCCCGCCCGCCGGGCGCTTGAACGCTGGCTTGCCAATCCGGTGTCATAGCGCGTCCCACCCCCCTCCGGGCCGATCACGGGCACATCATAGGGCGAAGCGGACGAATCGTCATCCGGCCGCCGTTCGTGCGCTGCGCTCAGTCCCCCGTCACCGGCGCCACGCCGAGATCGCCGGCGCCGACCGTCGCTGACGCCATCGCCAGCATCCGGTCGAGCGGCTTCTTGGCGGCAAGGCGCGTTGCCTCGTCCAGCTCGATCCGGGGCTCCAGATCGCGGAGGCTGAGATAGAGCTTCTCGACCGAGTTGAGCGCCATGTACGGGCACATGTTGCAGTTGCAGTTCCCGTCCGCGCCGGGCGCGCCGATGAAGGTCTTGTGCGGCGCCGCCTTTTCCATCTGGTGGATGATGTGCGGCTCGGTCGCGACGATGAACGTGTCGGCAGGCGAGGCCAGCACATAATCGAGGATCGCGCGGGTCGAGCCGACGTGGTCGGCATGTTCGAGGATCGCGATCGGGCATTCGGGATGCGCGGTGACCGGCGCACCGGGATGCTGCGCCTTCAGCTTCAGGAGCTCGGTCTCCGAGAAGGCCTCGTGGACGATGCACGCGCCCGGCCACAGCAGCATGTCGCGTCCCGTCTTGCGGTTGAAATAGCCGCCGAGATTCTTGTCGGGAGCGAAGATGATCTTCTGGTCCATCGGCAACTGGGCGAGGATCTTCTCGGCCGAGGAGCTCGTGACGATGATGTCCGAGTGCGCCTTCACCGCCGCCGAGCAGTTGATGTAGGTGATCGCGACATGATCCGGGTGCGCGGCGCGGAAGCGGGCGAACTGCTCGGGCGGGCAGCTGTCCTCCAGGCTGCAGCCGGCGGCCATGTCGGGCAGCACGACGGTCTTGTCGGGCGACAGGATCTTGGCGACCTCGGCCATGAAGCGCACCCCGCAGAAGGCGATCACGTCCGCGTCGGTCGCCGCCGCCTTGCGGCTCAGGTCCAGGCTATCGCCGACGAAGTCTGCGAGATCCTGGATCTCCGGCACCTGGTAATAGTGCGCGAGGATGACGGCATTGCGCTCCTTGCGGAGCCGGTCGATCTCGGCGCGGAGGTCGAGCCCCGCGAGGCTCCCCGATGCGATGTTCATGATGCTCTCCCTCAGCCGGCGCCGCCGGCGCCATTCCTATAGACGTCCTCGAGCGAACGCGAGTAATCCATCCGTTCGGCACCGCGCGGCACCGGCTCGTCGGCGAACCGTACCTCGACCGCCGCATCAAGCCCGGCGGCCTTCAACGGCAAAGCGAAGTTGGCGCGGATAGCGGTGCGCGCTGCATCCCTGGCCATCTTTAGCATCGCAGGCGCCGCCGCCTGCCGGCGCAGGTCGCCAAGCGCCGCCTGCTTCGTCGCAGCGTCGAGTTGCGCATCCGCATTCGAAACCCAGCGCGCGACGCGACCGGAGTCGAACGCGCGCACGCCCAGCAAATCCACTTCCGGCTCGCTAATCTCGATCGCGGGTGCCGTGACGCGCATCGTGCGGCTCGCCGCGTCCCACCGCACGTCGCGGTCACGCAGTTTCGAAAGGTCGAGCTCATAGCCTATCTCGCCCGGCACGATCAGCGTGCGCTGCGCGGTAAACATCAGATAGGCGATCTGCTGTCTGGTCTGCACCGCCACGAACTTGGCCCGCATCACCGACAATCGGTTTTGCAGCCTGAGGCTTTCCAGCCCGGCGTTGGCGTAGCTGGCCGGATCGATGCGTGTGAACCACCATCCCGCTCCTGCAGCGGCGGCCACCAGCAGCACGACGATCAGGATCCGGCCAAGCGGCCGGATCACGCGGCGAGCGCCCACCGCTCGCCATCGCCCGCCACCATCCCGCGCCGCTCGAGATCGAGAAGGTGGGCGAGCACGGACCGGCCGGCCGCGCCGTGCAGCTGGGGATCGATGCCGGCATACATCTTCTCGACCATCGCGGGGACCGGCCGGGCGCCCTCCCCCAGCAGCCGCAGGATCTGCCCCTCGCGCTGGCGGCGATGGCCGATCAGGCCGCGCACCAGCCGGCGGGGCTTGTCGATCGCCGGACCGTGTGCCGGATAATAGACGGCGTCGTCTCGACCCATCAGCCGCTCCAGGCTCGCCATATAGTCGGCCATGTCGCCGTCGGGTGGCGCGACGACGGTGGTCGACCAGCCCATCACATGATCGCCGCTGAACAGCGCCCCCGCCTCCGGCAGCGCGAAACAGAGATGGTTGGAGGTGTGGCCGGGCGTCGCCACCGCCGCCAGCGTCCAGCCGGCGCCGGCGATCCGTTCGCCGTCGGCCAGCACGCGATCGGGCGCGTACGCCATGTCGAACGCCGCATCCGCGCGCGGCCCGCCGTCGTCCAGCGCGAGGGCCGCGCAGCCGATGATCGGCGCGCCGGTCGCGGCGGCGAGCGCGCGCGATGCGGGGCTGTGATCGCGGTGGGTGTGCGTGCAGAGGATCGCCGTCACTTCCGCGCCGGACACCGCCGCGAGGATCGCGGCGACGTGGGCCGGTTCGTCTGGGCCGGGATCGATCACGGCGACCTCGCCGTCGCCGACCAGGTAGGTCTGGGTGCCGGTGAAGGTGAAGGCAGAGGGGTTCGGCGCAAGCAGCCGGCGCACCAGCGGATGCAGCGGCTGCGCCACGCCAGGGGACGGATCGATCATGTCGGCAGATGTGGCCCCGGCGGGCGCCGATGCAAGCGGCGATCGCCACAGAACGAGCAAAGGCCGTGACGCGACCGATTGCCTCGCCCGTGTCGGAAAAGCTTACGTCCCGTGCGAGGGCTTACCGGGTTTTAACCCCGACGGCGCGCGGGAAAGCGCGCTATGCGCCGTTTGGCACGCCGCCTGCACTACTGAGCATGTTCCACGGTTCCGCTTCAGAGTGGCGGGCCGGCGTCCGACCCCGCCGGCCCGCCCTCGCCCGATCCGCGAAACCCGAAATGTAACACCATTGGAAACCGGACCGCGCGCGGCCATGCGCAGCGCTCAAGCGGCCTTGGCGACGCCCTTCTCCGCCAGCAGCTCCCCGAGCTCGCCGGCCTCGTACATCTCCATCATGATATCCGATCCACCGACGAACTCGCCCTTCACATAGAGCTGCGGGATGGTCGGCCAGTCGGAGAACTGCTTGATGCCCTGGCGGATGCCCTGGTCCTGCAGCACGTCGACGGTGGCATATTCGACGCCGAGATGGTCGAGGATAGCCACCGCGCGGCTCGAAAAGCCGCATTGCGGGAACAGCGGCGTGCCCTTCATGAACAGGAGCACGTCGGCGGAGCGGACTGCTTCCGCGATGCGGGTCTGGGCGTCGTCGCTCACTTCGTCTTCTCCTCAGTCGGGTGTGGCGGTAGTCAGCTGGAGCGCATGAAGCACGCCACCCATGCGGCCGCCCAGCGCATCGTAGACGCGACGCGTGCGATCGAGGCGGGAGACGCCGCGGAAGCTCTCGCTTACGACGCGCGCGGACCAGTGGTCGCCGTCGCCGGCGAGATCGGTGAGCTCGACGCGCGCGTCGGGGATCGCCCCCCGGATCATCGCCTCGATCTCGTCCGCCGCCATCGGCATCGCGCGGTCCTACTTCAGCTCGAGGAGTTGGCGCCGCGCCTCGATGGTCTTGTCGTGGAGCTGGCTGCGGATCCGGCCATCGTCCATGTCGACGCCGGCCGAGGTGAGGTCGCCGAGCAGCTTGCGGATCACATCCTCGTCGCCGGCTTCCTCGAAATCGGCCTGGACGACGGCCTTGGCATAGGCGTCGGTCTCGGCAGAGGTGAGGCCCATCAGCTCGGCCGCCCACACGCCGATGAGGCGGTTGCGGCGCGCGGTGATGCGGAACGCCATCTCCTCTTCGCGCGCGAACTTTGTCTCGAAGGCGCGCTCACGGTCGTCGAAGGTGGTCATGCTGGCTCCCGGGCTGCCGTCTGTGCCACTCCAAGAGATAGGGAGGTGGCGTCGGCCGCGCAACGGCACATCGGCGGGGTTCAGGCCGCCGCCGTGCTCAGCCAGGGACGTTCCGCCGCCAGCCGCGCCTCGTAGGCGCCGATCTGGGCATCGCGGGCGAGGGTCAGGCCGACCTCGTCGAGGCCGTTGATCAGGCAGTCGCGGCGGAACGGATCGATCGCGAACTCGAAGCGGTCCTGGAACGGCGTCGTGACGGTCATCGATTCCAGGTCGACGGTGATCGTCTGGCCGGCACGCGTCACCTCCAGCAGCCGCTCGATCGCCGCCTCCGGCAGCACGACCGTGACGATGCCGTTCTTGAAGGCGTTGCCCGAGAAGATATCGGAGAAGCTGGGCGCGATCACGGCCGTCACGCCCATGTCGGTCAGCGCCCAGGCGGCATGCTCGCGGGACGAGCCGCAACCGAAATTGTCGCCGGCCAGGATGATCCGCGCGCCGGCATAGGCCGGATCGTCGAAGACGTTGCCGGGCTCGGCTCGGATCGTCTCGAACGCGCCCCTGGCGAGGCCGGTGCGGCTGATCGTCTTGAGATAGTGGGCCGGGATGATGACGTCGGTGTCGACGTTCTTGCGCCCCAGCGGGTAGGCACGGCCCTCGACGGTGGTGACGGGCGTCATGCCGCTTCTCCGATCAGGTCGCGCACGTCGGTCAGCCGGCCGGTCACCGCCGCCGCCGCCGCCATCGCCGGCGAGACGAGGTGGGTGCGCGCGCCCGGCCCCTGCCGGCCGACGAAGTTGCGGTTGGAGGTCGACGCGCAGCGCTCGCCGGCGGGCACCTTGTCCGGGTTCATGGCGAGGCACATCGAGCAGCCGGGCTCGCGCCACTCGAAGCCCGCCTCGATGAAGATCCGGTCGAGCCCCTCGGCCTCGGCCTGGCGCTTGACCAGTCCGGAGCCCGGCACGACCAGCGCCTGGCGGATGTTCGGCGCCACGTGACGCCCCTTGGCGACGGCAGCGGCGGCGCGCAGGTCCTCGATGCGGCTGTTGGTGCAGGAGCCGATGAAGATATGCTCGACCGCGACGTCCTGCATCCGCGTGCCCGCCACCAGCCCCATATAGGCCAGCGACTTCGCCGCCGCCTGCTGCTTGGCGGGATCGGCGAAGCTCATCGGATCAGGCACGGCGCCGGTAATCGGCACGACGTCCTCGGGGCTCGTCCCCCAGGTCAGGCTCGGCGCGATGTCGGTCGCGTCCAGCGTCACCACCCGGTCGTAGCGGGCGTCGCGGTCGGTCGGCAGCGTGCGCCACCAGGCGACCGCCCGATCCCAGTCCGCGCCTTGCGGCGTCATCGGCCGGCCCTTCAGATAGGCGTAGGTCGTCTCGTCCGGCGCGATCAGGCCGGATCGCGCGCCATGCTCGATCGCCATGTTCGAGACGGTCAGCCGGCCCTCGATCGACATGTCGCGGATCACCGAGCCGGTATATTCGACGACGTAGCCGGTGCCGCCGGCCGCCCCGACCTTGCCGACGATGGCCAGGATCACGTCCTTCGGCGAAACACCGAAGCCGAGCGTGCCGTCGACGCGGATCTCCATCGTCTGCGACTGCTTCAACAGCAGCGTCTGGGTCGCCAGGACATGCTCGACCTCCGACGTGCCGATGCCGAAGGCGAGCGCGCCGAGCGCGCCGTGCGCGGCGGTATGGCTGTCGCCGCAGACGAGCGTCGTGCCAGGCAGAGTGAAGCCCTGCTCCGGCCCGACGACATGGACGATGCCCTGCTCGGCCGCCGTCGCATCGATGTAGCGGATGCCGAACGCCGGCGCATTGGCCTCCAGCGCGGCGAGCTGCTGCGCCGATTCCGGGTCCGCGATCGGCAGGCGGCGCCCGTCTGGGCCAAGGCGCGGCGTCGTCGGCAGGTTGTGATCGGGCACGGCCAGCGTAAGGTCCGGCCGGCGCACCCGCCTGCCGGCGACGCGCAGCCCCTCGAACGCCTGCGGACTGGTGACCTCGTGGACGAGGTGGCGGTCGATGTAGATCAGGCAGGTGCCGTCGTCGCGGCGCTCGACGACATGGGCGTCCCAGATCTTCTCGTAGAGTGTGCGCGGGGCGGTCATGGCGCGCCATGTAGCGCTTCCGCGCCGGGAACGGAAGCGGACGCGCCACGCGCTTCGGGAGCGGCCGCACCGAACCCGCACGCGGTACAAAATCTTGCCTTAGCGTTGCGGAAACCGTGCCTATTAGGTTCCTCCCAACCCTCCCCAACCACTCTCCTGTTGCGGCGCATCAAGAAAGGCCGTCGGGAGCAAGAGCATGCGGGAATACAGAAGCTGGGCGGCAGGCCTCGCGATGGTCGCCACGGTCGCCGCAGTGCCGGCAAGAGCGGAATGCTGGCAGGAGGGTGAGGTCGCCGCAGCGCGGATCCGGGCGCTGCAGAGCAGGCTTATGGTGGATGCGTTGCGCTGCCGCGCGGCGGGCATCGACATCAGTGCTCCCTACAATGCGTTCGTCACTGCCCGGCGCACGACGCTGGAGCTCGCCAATTCCGAAATCCGCAGGCACTTCGGCGTGGGCGCGCCGGGCGAGGTCCGCTATGACGGCTTCGCCACCTCACTCGCGAAC
>CAXTTP010000101.1:5208-9031 GCA_964247195.1 uncultured Sphingomonadaceae bacterium | reverse complement strand
ATCGTCTGCAACATCGGCCACTTCGACAGCGAGATCCAGATCGCGGCGCTCAGCAACTACAAGTGGACCGAGGTCAAGCCGCAGGTCGATCTGGTCGAGTTCCCGGACGGCAAGCAGATCATCGTGCTCGCCAAGGGCCGGCTGGTGAACCTCGGCTGCGCCACCGGCCATCCGAGCTTCGTAATGTCGTCAAGCTTCACCAACCAGGTGCTGGCGCAGATCGAGCTGTGGACCAAGCCCGGCCAGTACGAGAACAAGGTGTTCGTGCTGCCCAAGCAGCTCGACGAAAAGGTCGCCGCGCTCCACCTCGACAAGCTCGGCGTTAAGCTCACCAAGCTCACCCCCAAGCAGGCCGGCTATATCGGCGTGTCCACCGACGGGCCGTTCAAGCCGGATCACTATCGTTATTGAACACTGCGATCATCGCAATACGGGAGGGCGGGTCTGGGAGGATCCGCCCTTTTTGTGTGAACTCACCAGTAACCGAAAGTCAGAAAAGCCATCGTTGGCTGCCCTCGTCGATCCGCTTGCATCCGAAAAAAGGCGGCGGACTTGGTCCGCCGCCTAAAATCACCGCTACTGGTCGTGACTAGAACTTAACCTGCGCGCCTGCGTAAAAGCGGCGGCCGAACGGATCGTACACGTCCGCCGCCGTCGTCGTGCCGGTGATCGAGATGCCACCGGTATAGAGACCGTCCTCCAAGACCGGCGGCTTGCGATCGAACAGGTTGTCGACGCCGACGAACAGCTCGAAGCGCTTGTCTTCGCCGACGCGCGCCCGGAACTGGACGTCGTGGTAGAAGCGCGCCTTGATCTTGTTGTGCGACAACGCGTTGACGGCTTGAGCCTGGGTCAGGCCATTGGCAAGCAGGAAATCGAGGTTATCCTGATAGGAGCCAAATACGTCCTCAGGAATCGCCGTCATCTTGCTCAGGTAGGTAGTCGTCCAGTTCAGGCTGAATGGACCAACGCTGTACAAAGCAGTCGCATTGATCTTATCCTTGAAAACCTCACCATAATAAAGGTTACCAAGACCGTTCTGCACCGGTGCGGAAGGATCCGGCTGGGTTTTGTACTTCAAGGTGCGGGTGTAGAGCACGCTTACATCAACCCTGTCGTCCGCCAGCAGCCCGATATTGTGGCCGTAACGCGCATTGAAGTCGATGCCGCGCGTGCGCAGGTTGGAGATGTTGACGTTGGCGGCGTTCACCGTGGTGATGATGCCGGTGGTGGGATTGCGGATCACGTTGTTGCAGAACTGGGGCAAGCCGAGCAGCAGGCACTGCTGGATTGATGTATTGCGATCGACCACCCCGATCGCGTTGCTGACCTTGATGTCGAAGTAATCAGCCGTAAAGCTGAAGCCACGCAGGAAACGTGGTGAAATCGCGACACCGGCCGTCAGCGTCTTGCCCTTCTCCTCCTTGAGGTTCGTGTTGCCGCTATCGAAGCCGTTCACGCCCTGCAGGTCCGCCTGCGTATAAGCGAAGCTGCCATTTGCCGCGATAGCCGCGGCAACGCCGGGGATAGCGCGACAAGCGGCAGCATATTGATCGCCGCCGGTTGCACCCAAGCCATCGCAGGGATCCGCGATCGACGGGAACGTCTCGGACGCTGCCTGATACAGTTCGTTGATGTTCGGCGCGCGGTTCGCGATAGCGTAATTGCCACGGAAGCGCAGACCCTCAATCGGTGAATATTCGCCACCCGCGTTCCAGCTGAACACGGTTCCGATCGTCGAATAGTCGGAGTAGCGCACCGCACCCTGAAGGCTGAGCGACTTGGCAAACGGCAGATCCTTGAGAAGCGGAACGTTGACTTCGCCGAACACCTCCTTGACGTTGAACTTGCCGGTCGTGTCGGGCGTCTGGTTGCCGGAATTAAGGCCGGCGTTGGTCAGCGCATCCCAATTGTCCACGCTTTTCTCGCGCCGATATTCGGCGCCGAACGACACCTGCAGATCGCCGTAGGGCAGCGCGAACAGTGCGCCGGTCACGTTTGCCGTCGCGACGAACTCCGTGTTCTTGACATCGTCGCTGCGCGGCACATCGGATTGCACATATTGCGAAGCCGCAGCACTCGCCGTGTTATAGCCGAACAGGTTGATCGGCACGCAGCCGGCCGCCCGCGCGGTCGCACTGCGGCAGATGATGTTCGCCGGGTTGGCCGGATCGCGAATTGCATCCAGCGCGTTCGCGTACTTCGTGATATCGATATCCTGGGTTTCGGTATGATCCTTCAGCTGACCATAGACGGCCGAAACCTCGTAATTCCACTTGCTGCTCAGATCGCCACGGAAACCACCGGCGACGCGGAAGGTATCGCGCGAGTTGGTGTTGCTGCGCGTGAACACCTCGTTCTGGCGGCGGCGAAACGCGATCTGGTCCACATCGTTACTGGCGATTCCGTCACTGTTGCGGGCGGCAATCTGCGCCGCGATCGATGCCGGAATGAACGGATTGTCGATCCCGTAGCCGTAGCCGATATCGGTCGATGCCAGCGGTGAGGCCTCGATCTGGCTGCTCGAACGGGTCTTGGCGTAGGTGCCTTCCAGGAATGCGGTGACGCCGTCCGTCAGCTCATACTTGGCGGACGCCGCCCCGAGGAACCGCTCGACCGGCGTCGAGATCCGCCGCACGCCGTTGCGGTTGAACCCGTAGCCGGTCGGAAAACCCAGCACCACGCTGTTGTCCGGATTGAAGGTGAACAAGTTGCTCGCAAACCCGCCCGCGTTGGTAGAGGCGGCGGCGCCGTTGAACAGCTGGAACCGACCCTGCGCGGCGTACGTGCTGTAGGCGGTGGGTCCGCAGATATAGAGGCAGTCCTGCGCCGAGATCCGTCGGTCGCGCGAAAGCAGGCCGTAGTCGCGCGCGTACGTGAAATTGGCGATCACGGAACCGCGATCGTCCGCACCGAACTTGAACCCGCCCGAAATGCTACCTGTATAGTTGCGCGTGTCACCCCGCTCCGAGATGCCGTATTGACCCCGCGCGACGATACCCTCGAGGCTGTCCTTAAGCACAAAGTTCACGACGCCAGCGATCGCATCGGAACCATAAACTGCCGAAGCGCCGCCCGTGACGACCTCGACACGGTCGATGAAATCGACCGGAATGTTGTTGATGTCGACCACAGCCGTACCGGCAACACCAGCGACGAAACGGCGACCGTTGACGAGCACCAAGGTGCGAGAATCGCCGAGGTTGCGCAGGTTGACTGTTGCGATGCCGTTACCGGTCGTATTGAAGTTGCTATTCGTCCGGCTGAAGCCTGGGATACCCACCTGCGGCAGCTTCTGCGCAAGATCCTGTACGTTGGTGATGCCCTGCGACTGGATCTGCTGAGATCCGACCACCGCGATCGGCGTCGCTGAATCGAGTTCCGGACGCGCGATGCGCGATCCCGTCACAACGATTATGTCCTGAGCACCGTTGTTGGCGGCTTCGCCGGCAACAGGGGTCGCGGGGGCATCGGCCGTGCCGCTGGACGGATCGGTCACACCTACTTGCGCCATCGCGGGAGTTGCTATGGCAAAGGCAAACCCTATGCCAATTACGGATTTGAGCGATGAGTCGCCCAAAAGGCGGAAGCGGTTCATACACAATTCCCTTTTTTCGCAGACGGGTCGGGAGCCCCCTCGCCGGTGCAGCATGAAAAAGACGATATGCGCAAAGCATCCTAACTCAAGGCGCACTTGCCCCGTCCCGCGCTTCCTTCGGTCACTGTTACAAAAGCGCAACAACGCGGTCTCCGACCAAAACAAATTGGAGCATGACGCTCGCCCTGCGTCGACCTAGAAGGCGAACATGAGGCAGTCTCAGGG
>CAXTTP010000101.1:0-5198 GCA_964247195.1 uncultured Sphingomonadaceae bacterium | reverse complement strand
GTGCGGGCGCGCGCGCATGATCACGATTCACGCCGCCACTGCTGCGCTCGTCGCGACAGTGCTCGCGCTCTGGCTGTTCGCCGCGATCGCCGCAACGATCGCCGGGTTGCGCCGGAGCGCAGCCGCGCGGGCCGCGGAGGAGCGGGCCAGGCGATTGGCCGCGCTGCTGGAGGCGGCGCCCGCGATCCCGCTGTTCGTGCGCGCCGACGGCATGCTGGAGCCGAGCGAGCGCGTGGCCGACCGGCTCGGCCTGTCGCGTGCGCCCGCCGCCTTGGTTGATCTGGGCGGGGCCAGCGATGGCGGGCTCGGGGCAGACGACGTGGCGGCGCTGGTGCAGGAGGTCGCGGCCTCGCAGCGTTCGGGCGGGAGCTTCGTGCGCACCGTCGCGGTAGCCGGTTCCGCCTCTGCCCTGGCGGTGCATGCCGGTCCGGCGCCGGACAGCGCGCCGGGCCGGCTCGTGCTGTGGTTCACCGATGCGAGCGAGAGCCACCGCGAGATCGGCCGTCTGGGTGGCGAAGCCGCCCGCCTGTCCCGCGCTCTGGACGCGATCTCGGCACTGATTGAGGCGGCGCCCTTCCCGATGTGGCACCGTGGCCCCGACCTGCGCCTGTCGCTGGTCAACACCGCCTATGTGAAAGCGGTCGAGGCGGAAAGCGCCGCCGATGTCGTCGCGCGGGGGCTGGAGCTTGTGGAGGGCGAGGGCGGTGCGGGTCCGCTCGCGGCTGCGGCCACCGCGCGCGAGGAAGGGCGGCCTTCCGCCCGGACCGTGCCGGCGACGCTGGGCGGCGAGCGCCGCACCATGCGCATCGTCGACGTGCCGCTCGGCGCCGCCGGGATCGCCGGCTATGCGGTCGACGTCGAGGAACTCGAGCAGGCGCGCGCCGACCTCGGCCGTTTCGCCCGGGCGCAGCGCGATATGCTCGACCGGCTGTCGGCAGGCGTCGCCCAGTTCGCGCCCGATCGCGGGCTCGTCTTCTGCAATCAGCCGTTCCTGCGGCTGTTCGCGCTCCGCCCGGAATGGCTCGCCGACGCGCCCGAGTTCGAGCGCGTGCTGGAACGCATGCGCGAGAGCCAGCGCCTGCCGGAGAGCCGCGACTTTCCGGCGTGGAAGGCGGAGCGCCGCCGCTGGTTCACCGTCGCCGAGGCGATCGAGGAGAATTGGCTGCTGCCGGGCGGCATGCACCTGCGCGTCGTTGCGCAACCATTGCCGGACGGCGGCCTGCTGTTGATCTTCGAGGACCGCACCGAGCAGGTCCAGCTGGCGAGCGCGCGCGACACGCTGGTGCGGGTGCGCACCGCCACCTTCGACAATCTGTTCGAGGCGATCGGCGTGTTCGCGGCCGATGGCCGGCTGCAGCTGTCGAACAGCCGCTTCCGCGAGGTATGGGGCCTCTCCGAAGAAGAGCTCGCGCACAACCCTCGCGTCGACGCGCTGGTGGAGGCGGTCGCCAGGCGGCTCGCCAATCCGTCGCGGGCGGGGCTGATCCGGGAGCTGGTGCGCGTCGCGACGGTCGATCGCCAGCCGCGCTCCGGCCGCGTCGCGCTCGTCGACGGCCGCCATTTCGAGTTCGCGGCGGTGCCGCTGCCCGACGGCAATGCGCTGTTCACGATGCTCGACATCACCGCCAGCCGCGGCATCGAGCGGGCGCTGCGCGATCGCAACGAGGCGCTGGAGGAGACCGACCGGCTGAAAACCGCGTTCGTCGCCAACATGAGCTATGAGCTCCGCACGCCGCTCACCTCGATCAGCGGTTTCGCCGAGATGCTGGCGGCGGGCTATGCCGGCACGCTGGAGGAGCGGGGGAAGGAGTATGTCGGTGCGATCCTCGAATCGGTGGCCCGGCTGGGCGCCCTGATCGACGATGTCCTCGATCTCACCCAGAGCGAGGCCGGCAACCTGGCGCTGGCGCAGGAGAACGTCGATCTCGCCAAGCTCGCCCGCGCCGCGGCCGAAGGGATCGCAGAGGCAGCGGAAGCACGCTCGCTCCACGTCGCGGCGCGGATCGACCGCTCGGTCGGCAAGATCACCGGCGACGCCCGTCGCCTTCGCCAGGCGATCGACCAGCTGCTGCGCAACGCGATCGCCTACACGCCGCCCGGCGGCCGCATCCTGCTGCGCGCGAGCGGCGATGCCGAGGCTGCCGAGATCGTCGTGTCCGATAATGGACCCGGCATTCCCGCGGCCGAGCGCGACAAGGTGTTCGACCGCTTCCACCGCGCCGCGCAGGCGCCGAGCGACGGCCGGCCCGCCACTGGCCTCGGCCTGCCGCTCACCCGCCAGTTCGTCGAGGCCCATGGCGGGACCCTGACGCTCGTCTCAGAGCCGGGAGCGGGTACGACCCTCGTCATCCGCCTGCCGAGGAGCGCATGATCCTGGCCGATGCGATCGCGACGGAGGCGGCCGGGGCGGCGCTCGCACCGCTGCTGCGCGCCGGCGACGTGGTAGCGCTCTCGGGCGATCTCGGCGCCGGCAAGACGACGCTGGCGCGCGGCCTGCTCGCGGCGCTCGGGCTAGAGGAGGAGGCGCCGAGCCCGAGCTTCGCGATCGTCCAGAGCTATGCGCCGCCCGAAGTGCGCCTGCCGGTGTCGCATGTCGACCTTTACCGCCTCGAAGACGCCGCCGACGTGGAGGAACTGGGCCTGGACGAGGCGCTCGACAGCGGTGCGCTGCTGATCGAATGGCCCGAGCGCCTCGGCGACCGGCTCTGGCCGTCCGCCCTGCGTCTCCACCTTGCGGTCGCGGCGGACGGCGGGCGGCGCTTGACTTGGGAGCGCCCACCGTCATGGGAGGCGCGATGGCCGCCCCGATGATTCCGCCGCCGAGCGCGCCTGCCTTCCTGGCCGCCAACGGCTGGGAAGATGGCGAGATCCTGCCGCTTGCCGGTGACGCATCGTTCCGCCGCTATTTCCGCGTCGTGGCGCCGGGCCGCGTCGCGGTGCTGATGGACGCGCCGCCGCCGCACGAGGATCCGCGACCCTTCCTTGCCGTCGCGGCCCACCTGGCTTCGCTCGGCTTCGCGTCGCCCGCGATCCTGGCCACGGATCTCGCCGCGGGGCTCGTCCTGCTCGAGGATTTCGGCGACGCGCGGATGGCGGAGGTGATCGCTGCCGATCCGGCGCGGGAACTGCCGATCTACTCCGCCGCGATCGACCTCGCCGCCGGACTTCATCGCCATCCGCCGGCGACGCTGCCGGCATACGACATGGCGGTCTATCAGCGCGAGGCGGGACTGTTCACGGAATGGTATGCCCCCGCGCTCGGTCTGGCGGTCAATGCGGCAGGGTATGACGCCGCCTGGCGTGAGGCGCTTGCGCCGCTTGCTGATGTCCGCGACGTGACCGTGCTGCGCGACTATCATGCCGAGAACATCATGGTGCTCGACGACGGACGGCTCGGCCTGCTCGACTTCCAGGATGCGCTCGCCGGCCATCCCGCCTACGATCTCGTGTCGCTGCTGCAGGATGCGCGGCGCGACGTCACGGCCGATCTGGAAGCGGCGATGCTCGATCGCTACGAGGCCGCGGCGCCGCTCGATCGCGCCGCTTATGCGTTGCTCGGCGCGCAGCGCAACGCCAAGATCCTCGGCATCTTCACCCGGTTGTGGAAGCGCGACGGCAAGCCGCGCTACCTCGCTTTTCAGCCGCGCGTCTGGCGCTATCTGGAACGCGATCTCGCGCATTCCGCGCTCGCCCCCGTCGCGCGCTGGTTCGATGCCAACGTGCCCGCGGAGGCGCGGGGCGCGGCCTGGGCGAAGAGCCCCGCATGAGCCGCTTCGCCAAGCCGCTCGCGTTGCGACCACGGCCGATGGCGGCGCCGATCCGCACCGCGATGCTCATGGCGGCGGGGCTCGGCAAGCGGATGCGGCCGCTGACCGCGACCCGTCCGAAGCCGCTCGTCGAGGTTGCCGGCAAGCCGCTCGTCGACCATGTGTTCGATCGGCTCCGCTCGGCCGGGATCAGCCGGGTCGTGGTCAACGTGCACTATCTCGCCGACGCGCTGGAGGCGCATGTCCGCCATCGCTTCCCGGACATGGAAATTCTCGTGTCGGACGAGCGCGGCGAACTGCTGGAGACCGGCGGCGGCGTGGTCCGGGCCTTGCCGCTAATCGAGGACGAGCACTTCCTCGTCGCCAACACCGACAATTTCTGGGTCGATGGGCCGGTCGACGCGATTCACCTGCTCGCGTCGCGCTGGGACGAGGCGGCGATGGATGCGCTGCTGCTGGTGGTGCCGCTGGCGCGGGCCAACTGCCACCGCGGCAAGGGCGATTTCCAGCTCGACGCGGTCGGGCGGTTGAGCCGGCCACGTCCGGGCCGGGTGGCGCCGTTCGTCTACACCGGCGTGCAGCTCGTCTCGCGCCGGCTGTTCGCCGATGCGCCGGCCGGGCCGTTCTCGACCAACCTGCTCTGGAACCGCGCGATCGCCGCCGGGCGGGCCTTCGGAGTGGTCCATCAGGGCCTCTGGTTCGACGTCGGCACACCGCGCGCGATCGGCGAGACCGAGGCGATGCTGGCCGATGGCTGAGGCGTTCCGGCCGGCGGTCTACACGATCCCGCCCCACCGCGCCTTCGCCGATGCGCTCGCGGGCGGCCTGATCGCCGAGCATGGCCGCGATCCGCTGTCGCTGGCACGGGGGATCGTCCTCCTGCCGAACGCGCGCGCGGCCCGCGCCATCACCGACGCTTTCGTGAGGCGGGCCGGCGGCGGGCTGCTACTGCCGCGGCTGGTTCCGATCGGCGATCCCGATCTCGACGAACGGGTCGGCAGCCTGCTCGATCCGGCGGCGGAAGACGGCGAGCCGATCCCGCCGGCGATCGATCCGCTTGAGCGGCTGATGATCCTCGCGCGCCTCGTCGCCGAAACCGAGCCGCCGGTCGGGACGGCCGAGGCACTGCGGCTGGCGGCGGATCTCGCCCGCACGCTCGACCAGCTGATCGTCGAGGAGGTGGCGCCGCAGCGGCTGCGCGAGGCGGTGCCGGCGGAGCTGTCGGTGCATTGGGAAAGCTCGCTCCGGCTGTTCGAGCTGATCGTGCGCCGCTGGCCGGACGAGCTGCGGACGCGGCGCCGCATCGATCTGGCCGAGCGGCGCAACCGGCTGCTCGGCCGCGTCGCGCAACGCTGGCGGGACGCGCCGCCGGCGGGTTTCGTCGTCGCCGCCGGCATCACGACGGCCGCGCCCGCGGTCGCCCGGCTGCTG
>CAXTTP010000100.1:5578-9033 GCA_964247195.1 uncultured Sphingomonadaceae bacterium | reverse complement strand
CGACGCCATCGCCGAGGGCAGCCCCGCGCCCATCGTCGCCAGCGCATTGTCGAGCAGCACCGTGTTCTGTTGGCGGGCCGGATAGTTGCGCGCGAACCAGATCTTGTAGACGCCGTTGTCGAGGCAGATGATCCCGTTCGCCGGCATCGCCTCGCGGACCCGCTTGACGAGATGCGCGGGGAAGATCGGGAAGCGGGCATCGTCCTCCAGCGAAGAGGTATGCTCGACCTCCGCCTTGCGCGCGGCCAGCATGCTCGCGAAGGTCCAGTCGCCCGAGGGCACGATGTCGTTCTTCATCTGCCAGATCGCATTGGCGATGTCCCCGATCACCTCGATCTGCGGGAAGTAGACCGGGTCGACCTCGGCCGAGCGGGTGGAGACGTGGATCACGTCGCTGCCGCTGCCGCTGCGCATGAAGAAGGGCGGCTTCTCGATCACGTCGTGGCCGATGTTGACGATCAGGTCGGCCGCCTCGATCGCCTTGTGGACGAAATCGCCGGCAGACAGCGCCGCGCAGCCGACGAAGCGCGGGTGGGTCTCGTCGATCACGCCCTTGCCGAGCTGGGTGGTGACGAAGGGAATGCCGGTCTTCTCGACGAACTGGAGCAGCATCCGGCCGGTCATCTTGCGGTTGGCGCCGGCGCCGATCACGAGGATCGGCGACTTCGCTCCCTCCAGCCTCTTCACCGCGGCGCGCACCGCCTTCTCCTCGGCGCAGGGGCGGCGCGCCAGGCTCGGCTTGATCGGCTTGCTGTCGGTATGCTCGTCGGCGATGTCCTCGGGGAATTCGAGGTGGGTGGCGCCCGGCTTCTCCTCCGCGGCAAGACGGAACGCCTCGCGCACCCGGCTCGGGATATTGTCCGAGCTGGCGAGCTGGTGGGTATATTTTGTGATCGGCCCCATCATCGAGACGACGTCGAGGATCTGGAAGCGGCCCTGCTTGGATTTCTTGATCGGCTTCTGCCCGGTCACCATCAGGATCGGCATGCCGCCGAGCTGAGCATAGGCGGCCGCGGTAACGAGGTTGGTCGCGCCCGGACCCAGCGTCGCGAGGCACACGCCGGTCTTGCCGGTGTGGCGGCCGTAGGTCGCGGCCATGAAGCCCGCGCCCTGCTCGTGGCGCGTCAGGATCAGCCGGATCTTGCTCGATCGCGACAGGCTGTCGAGGAAATCGAGGTTCTCCTCGCCCGGTACGCCGAAGACATATTCGCAGCCCTCCTCTTCAAGACATTCGATGAAGAGGTCCGATGCCTTGGTCATGCTGCCTGCCCCCCCGGGATCTCGCGCCGCTCTATGCGCCGATCGCTGTCCAGTTCAAGGACGCGATCGGCTTTGGCGTTCGACGGGCTGCCTCAACCGAGCCGCGGTCGCCAGTCCCAGCCGAGCGGGTCGCCGTCCATGATCTCGACGCCGGCGACGACGAGCCGGTCGCGCAGGCGGTCGCCGGTGGCGAAGTCCCGGGCGGCGCGCGTCGCCCTGCGCTCGGCGACGAGCGCCTCAACCTCGCCGTCGGCGAGCGACGCATCGTTCGGGCGGAGACGCAGGTCGGCGCGGCTCAGCGACAGCAGGCCGAGGCCGAGCGCCTCGTCCATCCGGGCTATCGCGGCGAGGCGCTCGTCGGCGGCAACGCGCTTCATCCCGACCACGATGTCGAGGTGAGTGAGCGCGCGCGGCGTGTTGAGGTCGTCGCTCACCGCCTCGTCGAACAGGCGGAGTTGCTCGGCGAGCTGCGGGTGCATGGCCGCTTCGGCCGAGGCTTCGGAACCGCCGCACAGCGCTTCCACCGCCATCACCAGCCGCTTGAGCCGGGTGAGCGCGGCCAGCACGTTCTCGACGGAGAATTCGAGTTCGCTGCGGTAATGCGCGCTGAGGCACAGCAGCCGGTAGGCGAGGGGATGCACGCCGGCATCGACCAGCGTGTCGAGCGTCGCGAAGCCGCCTGACGACTTCGACATCTTGGCGCCGCGCTCGACGAGGAAGTTGTTGTGCATCCAGATGTTCGCGCCGGTACGGGCAGTGCCGGTGAACGCCTGGTTCTGCGCGATCTCGTTGGGATGATGGATCTCGCGATGGTCGATGCCGCCGGTGTGGATGTCGAACTGGGGCCCCAGATATTTCATGCTCATCACCGAGCATTCGAGGTGCCAGCCCGGCGCCCCGACGCCCCACGGCGAGGGCCATTCCATCTGCCGCCGGCCGGGCTCTTCCGACTTGCGCCAGATCGCGAAGTCGGCGGTATGGCGCTTGCCCTCGACACTCTCGATGCGGCCGACCTCCGGCCCGTCATGACGGCCGGCGAGGCGGCCATAATCGGGCACCGTCGTCGTGTCGAAATAGAGCCCGGACGGCGCTTCGTAGGTCGACGCCGCGATCCGTTCGCCGAACGCGACCATGTCGTCGATATGGTCGGTGGCGACGCTCCACCGGGTCGGGTCGCGGACGTTGAGCCTGGCAAGGTCTGCCTTGAAGAGCGTGGTGTAACGCGCCGCCACGTCCCACGCCGAAAGCTGCTCGGCAGCGGCCGCTTTCTCGATCTTGTCGTCGCCGGCGTCCGCGTCCGAGGTCAGGTGACCGACGTCGGTGATGTTGACGACGTGGGTGACGGCAAAGCCCTTCCACCGCAGCACCCGCGTCAGTGTGTCGGTGAAGATGTAGGCGCGCATGTTGCCGAGGTGCTGGCGGGCATAGACCGTCGGCCCGCACGAATAGATCCGAACCATCGCCGGGTCGATCGGCGCTAACGGCTCGGCGGAGCGGCTCAGGCTGTTGAACAGCATGACGGGGGCGCCGGTCGTCATCGCTCGCAATCAACCTCGCGCGGGCAGGGGAGGGCGCCGTCTAGCCAGTCGGCTGCGACGGGACAAGCACCGGTGCCCACCGCCGCTCCCCCGCCGCGACGCGACCGGAACCGGACGAGGCTATTTGCTCGGCGTCGGCGGCAGCGAGCCGGTGCGGGGACATTCCTCGCTACCGGCCACGCTGGTGCAGTCCAGCGTCCACAGGTCGTCGTTGCCGGCGCCGGTCACCGGCTCGTCGATCGTCGGCGCGAAGCCGTAGGTGTCGAGATCGATGAGCTCGATGATCGGCACGTTGAACGCTTGGGTGAGGCCCGTGCCGTCGTCGGTAGCGCCGTTGGTGTAGCGGTCGATCACGTCCTGAACCGGCGGCAGCTGCGTACCGCCGTCGAAGCCGCAGCTCTGGCCGAGGATGAGGCAGCCGTTCGCGGTCGAGAGCGGGTCAAAGCTTACCGTGCCGTCCGATCCGCTGAGGTTGAGGACCGGGATCAGCGCGCGGCCGGTGATGAACCCGCCGGCCGCCGTGGCGCTGGTCTGGCGGCCGTTGATCACGATCTGCGCAGGGCCGGTGCCGGTGGTGATGATCGCGAGGCCGCCGCTGCCGACGGTGATGCCGGCGCGCAGGTCGGGCTGCGATCCGGAGGTGCCGCTGTTCTGGAT
>CAXTTP010000100.1:0-5568 GCA_964247195.1 uncultured Sphingomonadaceae bacterium | reverse complement strand
GCCCGCTCCCTACCCTGAAGGTCGCGCCGCCGACCTGGATGAAGCCTTCGGGCTTCACCGCGCCGTCGTTGGTGCCGAGCCGCTGGCTCTTGGCATCCAGCGTCGTCAGCCCGGGGAGCGCGGTTGCCGCCTGGCTGCTCGACACCAGGATGGTGTTGGCGGCGAGGTTGAGGTGACCGGCCGGCGCGTTGCCGGCGTCGCTGATCACCAGCGTGCTGTCGGGCGTGACCATGTCGATCCGCGGCCCGGCGGCGAGGTCGATATGGTCGGCCGCGCCGGCCGAGCTGAGCTGAACGTTGCCGGCCAGCCGGATCGTGCCCGGCGTCGTCACCGCGAGGCCGGCATTGCTGCCGAACAGGTTCTGCCCGCTCTGGCCGGTGGCGCTCGCCGCCGTCCCCGATCCGCGAATGGTGAGCGTGCCGATGGTCACGTCGGGCGTGTCGCTGGCGGTTGCCGCGCCGGGCGCGTTGATCGCGATCGACTGGGCGCGGATGCGGCCGAACTCGCTATTGTCGAGCCGGTAGCCGTCGGTTCCGTTCGTGTCGCCGATGAAGGTGCGGCTGCCGCTCTTGGTGTTGGTAAAGGTGACGCTGGTGGTGCCGGCGCCGCCGCCGATCACACCGGCGGTTCCGACCGATATGTCGGCCGATGCGAGGGCGATGTTCTGGCCGGTCGTCTGGCCGTTCACGGTCGCCGTCTGGCCGGCGGTGACGGTCACGTCGTTGCGGGCGCTGACCGTGCCGTTGAGGCGGGCGTCCAGCGCAGCGTTGACGAGGATGTCGCCGCGGCCGGTGGCGCCGACCGGGTCCGGGGTGACCGACGCGCCCGAAAGCCGGAGCGTCGAGGCGTCCTGCACGATCACCGAGCCGCCGGTGCTGGTCAGCCGGATCGTGCCGGGCGCCGTCGCCGAGGCTACGCTGAGCGTGCCGGCCGTCTCGATGCCGATGCCGCCGGTGGTCGCGGCAACGGTGCCGACGGTGAGCGGTCCCTGACCGTTCAGCGCCACCGCCGTGCCGCGGGCGTCGACCGTGCCGCCGGACGCGATGTCGGTGGTGACGTTGAGCGTGCCGCCGGTCGCAGCGAGGTTGGCGTTGCCGCCCGCCTTCACCCGATCGGTCAGGATGCTGCCGGCGATGAGGTCGAGGGTAGTGCCGGCGGTGACGGTCGGCACGGCGAGATCGCCGCCGGCGTTGAGCGAGAGCGCCTGGGTCGTGACCAGGCTCTGCGCGGTCACCGCGCCGCCGATCGCCGCGCTGATGCTGCCCGCGCTGGCGCCGCCGGCGAGCGTGAGGCTGCCGCCCGTAGCGACGGGTGCGCTGGCGAGGATCGCCGGCAGCGCCTCGAGCGAGAGATCGCCGCCGCCGGCGAGGCCGACGTTCGAGGCGTTGCCGATGTAGAGGAGGCCGCCGGCCTTGGCCGACGCGGCGGTGATGTCGCCGACCGCGCCGAGGGCGATCGCCCCGCCGGCCGACAGCGCGCCGGTCTCGAGCGCGCCGCCGGTGGCGAAGGCGACGTCGCCGGTCGCGGTCGCGCTGCCGGTGCTGATGTTGCCGAACGTCGCCGCGCCGACGGAGCCGAGATAGCCCCCGATGCCGGCGCCGCCCGCACCCAGCGTGCCGCCGGTGAGATCGCCCGTGTTGATCGCCCCGTTGGCGAGCAGCCGCACCGAGTCGCCGGCGCTGAGTGTGCCGGCGTTGATGCCGCCATCGACGTCGATGTCGATGTCGCCCGCGTCGGCGACGGCATCGCCCACCGTGGCGCTGCCGCCGGCGTCGATGCCGATCGCGACGAAGCGGCTTCCTCCCTGGGGCGCATGCGCGGCGAGATTGCCGGTGGTGACGTCGCTGCCCGAGGCGATCGCGATCACGCCGCCCGCGGTGACGTCGCCGACGCCGACCGGGCCGGCGAGCGCGAGCGCGAGGTCGCCGCCGACGTTGATGGCGCCCGCGCTGATCGCGTTGCCGTCGAGCACGCGGAGCGTGCCGCCGGCGGTCGCTGAGCCGATGGTGATGTCGCCGCCGGTCGCGGTGAGGTTGATGTCGGTGCCCGCGGTCAGCGGCCCGGTATCGACGATCGGGCCGATCGCGCTCAGGTCGACGCCGTTCACCGCGGTCGCACCGGCGAGCGTCAGCGCCGCCGACGAATCGGCCGTGACGTCGCTGCCGGAGAGCGTCCCGGCCCGGATCTGGCCGCCGCCGAAGCTGGCGAGGGTCACGGCCCCCTGGGCGGTGACATCGCCGGTCGTGAGGAGGCCGCCGCCCCGCGCGGTGATCGCCACCGCGTTGCCGGTCGCGCCGCCGACATTGACGTCGCCGCTGCCGTCGACGGTCACGTCGCCGCCCGCCTGGATGGCGGCGATGTCGATCGCCCCCTGGCCGGTCGCGCTGACGCCGCCGCCCGCGACCAGATCAGTCGCGCCGATCGTGCCGCCGGTTGCGGTCAGCACGATATCGCCGTTGGCATTGCCGCTCGCCAGCGTCTGGCTGGTAGTCGAATTGACCAGGATGTTGCTGCCGGCGACATTGCCTTCGCCGCCGTCCGCGCCGAGGCCGGTTGTGGCGATCGTGCCGAGCGTCACCTGGTCGCCATTGACGATGAAGTCGTCGCCCGCCGTCGCCTTGGTGACGTTTACGGTCGGCGCGTCGATCAGGATGTCGGTGCCGGCGGTGCCGTCGGCGAGGGTGACGCTGCCGCCGGTGAGCGCGATGCTGCCGTTTGCCCGCGCGGTGCCGAGGGCGATGTCCCCGGCCAGGTTCAGCGCCAGGTCTTGCCCGACGTCGAGCAGGTCGGCGCTGAGCGAATTACCGGAGAGGACGGTCAGCGTGTTGCCGGCGCGTGCAGTGCCCAGCGTGATCGCGCTCGCCGGCCCCGCCGCGAGCGTGATGTCGGTCGCCGCGTCCAGCGAGTTCGCCCGGATCGCGCCGGCGGCGTCGAGCGTGATGAACCCGCCCGAGGTCTGATCGCCGAGCGCGATGTCGCTGCCGGAGACGACGGTGAGGCCGGAGCCGGCGTTGAGCTGGCCGAGATCGACGCTGCCGCCCTGGAGATAGAGCGTGTCGCCGCTCGCCGCGGCCACGTGAAGCAGGTCCTCGGCGGTGGCGTTCACCACCGGCGCGCCCAGGAAGCCGGCGGACAGCGTGCCGTGCGAGAGGAGGTTGACCTCGTCGCTCGCGGTGACGTTGCCGACGCGGATCGAGCCGCCCTCGAAGTTGAGGGTGCCGGTCGCAGCGGCGGTGTCGACGGCGAGCTCGCCGCCGGCAGTGGCATCGATGCCGCTGCCGGTCAGGCTCGCCGCGGTGAGCCCGCCGCTGGCCTGGAGCGTCATCTGGCCGTTCGCGTTGAGCGCGCCGGCGTCGATGTCGCCGCCGTCGAGCGACAGCGTGTCGCCGGCCTGCGCGAAGTTCACCTGGATCGTGCCCGGAGCCTTGCCGTCGATCGTCTGCGCGACGAGCGACCCGGCGCCGATCCCGCCGACGTCCGCGGTGAGGCCGATCGCATTGTCGGCGGTGAGGTCGCCGGCGTTGACCGAGGTGCCCTCGAGGAAGACGTCGGTGGGCGTGCCCGGACCCGACGCTCCGGCCGAGAGGAGCTCGGCGGCCCCGCCGGTCGACAGGAAGTTGACCGAATAGCCATTCGCCACCTCGGCCGTGCCGACCGACACGCCGCTCGGCCCGACTAGGTTCGCGTCGCCGTTGCCGACCGACAGCGTGCCGCCGATCCTGATCGAGCCGCCGCTGCTGAGCTGGTTGGCGGTGACGACGTTGGCGTCCTGGTCGATCGTCACGAGCTGGCCGCCGGCCGTGAGGTTGTCGATGGCGATATTGCCGTTGACGCCGATCTGGGCATCGCCGGCGGCGTTCAGCGAGCCGCCGTTGAGGTCGCCGGCGGCGAGCACCCGGAACTGGCCTTCGGCGCCGTCGCCGCCCGCCAGCGTCGATCCGCCGAGCAGGTTGATCGAGCCCTGCGCCGACTGCACGAACAGGTCGCCGCCCGAGACGGTCGCGCCCTGCGCGTCGGCGCCGATCGTGATGTCGCCCTTGGCCCGGAGCGACGTCGTCTGCGCGCCGACGTCGCCGGCGATGGTAAGGCGCGTCGGCAGCACGTCGGTGGTGCCCGCAGCGCCACCGATCATCAGCAGGCGATCGGTGAGCAGGCTGCCGAGGCAGACGTCACCCTGGAGGCAATTCGCGCGGGTCAGCTGGCCGTTGTCGTCGAGCTGGGCGGTGCCGGGTTCCGGCGCGCGGTCGATCTCGGCGGTCAGGCTGCGTGCGTCGAGCGGATTGGCATCGGCGACGATCGCGCCGGCTGCCAGGAACACCGGCCGGTTCGCGGCGGAGATCGTGCCGTCGACGATGATCGACGAGACCTCGCCCGCGGCGGGATCGTAAAGCACTGGCAGGCGGCCCGCGGTCATGAACAGCCGCGCGGCGGTGTCGACCGTCTCGCCCGGGCCGTCATCGTCGGGGGTAGCGATCGGGTCGAGCGCGGCGCGAACCTGGCCACCCGACTGGACGAGGATGTCGTCGCCAGCATTGATCGTGACGCGGTTGTCCGAGTGGACGTTGCCGCTGCCGGTGATGATCGCGTCCCGCCCGGCATCGATCTCGATGCTCGCCGGCGCGCTCAGCTCGCCGGTGACGGTGACGTCGGACGGGTAATAGCCCCCGAGACTGCCGCTGTCGTCCGCCGGGACGGCGCCGGCGCTCACGATGATGCGGCCGCCGCCGGGTGTGCCGGTGCCGTTGCCGTCGCTGCCATCGAACGCGGGCGCGCTCGCGATCGCGGTGTCGATCGAGACGCCGTTCAATGCGCTGACGTCGATGAGGTCGCTCGCATAGAGCCGGCTCGCGTCGATATATCCGTCGGCGTTGAGGTAAAGCGATCCATCCGCGCGCAACACGCTGCCCGGCGCGGCATAGATGCTGCCGCTGGCCGAAAGCTCGATCGTGCCGGCATGGATGGTGTCGACCAGCGGATCGGGCTGGTTGTCGTGGGTGACGTTGATGTCGCTGCCGACCCGGCCATACACCGTGTCGCCGACGTCGAGCCCGCCGGTGCCGTTCGCGCGGAAATAGGCCGGGCCGCCGTCGTACAGGTTCAGCGAATTGGTGATGGCGATGCGGGTGTTGTCCGCGAACAGGTCGAAGGCGCTGTCGCTGGTGTAGGCGAAGCCGTTGTTGTTCGCGACGAGGTTGTTGAAGGTCAGCGTCGGATTCGCCGAGGTGCTGGCGTCGCTGATCGCGATGCGACCGGCGGCGTCATAATAGCCGAACGTGTTCAGCCCGTCCGTCGTGATCCTCGTGTCGCCGAGCGAGGCGGTGCCGCTGCTGCTGCCGTCCGCCGCATCGGCGACGCTGATCGCGACGGTGCCGCCTTGGCCGGTCGGGGTTGAACCGTTGGCCGCGTACGGGGTGGGGCCCTCCGGCACCGGCGCAACCGGCGGGTTAGCGGTCGGGTCGCCGGGCACGGCGGCCGTCGGCTGGCCGTGGCCGCCGGCCTGGCCGTTGCCGGCGGTGCCGGTCGTGATCAGCGTGGTGCTGCCGGCGGTAAGCGCGCCGCCGGTGACGG
>CAXTTP010000099.1:0-9052 GCA_964247195.1 uncultured Sphingomonadaceae bacterium | reverse complement strand
GCATGGCCAAGGATCATGGCCTGAAGCGCGCCCTGCTGCTGCCGGTCTCCGCCCCGTTCCACTGCCCGCTGATGCAGCCAGCCGCAGACGCGATGGCCGAGGCGCTCGCCGGGGTAGCGCTGCGCGCGCCGCTGGTCGCGCTCTACGCCAACGTCACCGCCGCGCCGGTCGCCGCGCCCGACGAGATCCGGCGGCTGCTGGTCGAGCAGGTGACCGGCACGGTGCGCTGGCGCGAGAGCGTGGCGGCGATGGCGGAAGCCGGGGTGACGCAGTTCGTCGAGTTCGGCGGCAAGGTGCTCGGCCCGATGGTGAAGCGCATCGCGCCCGACACCAACCCCACGAGCGTGGTGACGATGGCCGATATCGAGGCGCTGGCGGCGTCGCTCTGACATTTGGAGAAGGGAACGCGATGTTCGACCTTTCAGGCATGACCGCGCTCGTGACGGGAGCGAGCGGCGGGATCGGGTCCGCGATCGCCGAGGCGCTGGCCGGGCAGGGCGCCCTCCTCGCCGTCTCCGGCTCGAACGAAGCCAGGCTGGCGGCCTTCCGCGACAGCCTCGGCGGCGACCATGTCGCGCTCGCCTGCGACCTCGCCGATGCCGCCGCGGTCGACGGGCTGGTGCCGCGCGCGGTGGACGCGCTCGGCGGCAGGCTCGACATCCTCGTCAACAATGCCGGCATCACCCGCGACAATCTGGCGATGCGGATGAAGGACGAGGAATGGTCGGACGTGATTCGCGTCAATCTGGAGGCGGCGTTCCGCCTGATCCGCGCCGCCGCCAAGCCGATGATGAAGGCGCGGTTCGGCCGGATCGTCTCGATCACCTCGGTGGTGGGGGCGACGGGCAATCCCGGTCAGGCCAATTATGCCGCGTCCAAGGCCGGGCTGGTCGGCATGTCGAAGGCGCTCGCGCAGGAATTCGCCAGCCGCAGCATCACCGTCAACTGCGTGGCGCCGGGCTTCATAGCATCGCCGATGACGGATACGCTCAGCGAGACGCAGAAGGCGGCGATCCTGGGCCGCATCCCGGCGGGCACGCTGGGCGCGGGCGGCGACGTCGGCGCCGCTGTCGTCTATCTCGCCAGCCGCGAGGCGGGCTACGTCACCGGCCAGACGCTGCACGTCAACGGCGGCATGGCGATGTTCTAGGGGCGATGTTCTGAAGCTTGCATGGGCGTCCCGCCGTGGCTAGGGCAGCGCCAAGATAAAGCCCGAGGGAAGGTTGAGAAATGAGCGAGACCGCCGAGCGCGTGAAGAAGATCGTCGTCGAGCATCTCGGCGTCGAATCCGAGAAGGTCACCGAGGATGCGAGCTTCATCGACGATCTCGGCGCGGACAGCCTCGACATCGTCGAGCTCGTGATGGCCTTCGAGGAGGAGTTCGGGGTCGAGATCCCGGACGACGCCGCCGAGAAGATCACGACCGTGAAGGACGCGATCAGCTATATCGAGACGCACAAGGGCTGACGCCGGCCGGCCTTGCTGCCGCCGATCCACGGCTCCCGCCCGGATCGTCCGGCGTCGGGAGCCGTTTTGTTTTGGGCGGTGGCTCCTTGCAAGGTCTTCGCCCCGGCCAGAAGAGGATGAGGATATGCGCCGCGTCGTCGTAACCGGACTGGGGCTCGTCACGCCGCTCGGCGCGGATGTCGAGATCGCCTGGGCGAACATCCTCGCCGCCAAATCCGGCGCCGCGCGGATCACCCGCTTCGATCCCACCGGCTATGCCTGCACCATCGCCTGCGAGGTGAAGCCGGCCGACCACGCCTACGGCTTCGATCCCGGCAAGCGCATCGACCACAAGGTCCAGCGCCAGGTCGATCCGTTCATCATCTTCGGCATCGACGCCGCCGGCCAGGCGCTCGAGGATGCCGGCCTCCTCGACATGACCGAGGAGGAGAGCTACCGCGCCGGCCTCTCGATCGGCTCGGGCATCGGCGGCCTGCCGGGCATCGAGAGCGAATCGATCGTGCTCCACGAAAAGGGGCCGCGCCGGGTCAGCCCGCACTTCGTCCACGGTCGCCTGATCAACCTGATCTCGGGCCAGGTCTCGATCACATACGGCATTCGCGGCCCCAACCACGCGGTCGTCACCGCCTGCTCGACGGGCGCGCATGCGATCGGCGATGCGGCGCGGATGATCGTCATGGACGATGCCGACGTCATGCTGGCGGGCGGCGCGGAGGGCGCGATCTGCCCGCTCGGCATCGCCGGCTTCGCTCAGGCGCGCGCGCTTTCGACGGGCTTCAACGACACGCCCGAGAAGGCCAGCCGCCCCTACGACAAGGAGCGCGACGGCTTCGTCATGGGCGAGGGCGCCGGCGTCGTCGTGCTCGAGGAGCTCGAACATGCCCGCGCGCGCGGCGCGAAGATCTATGCCGAGGTGGTCGGCTATGGCCTGTCGGGTGACGCCTATCACGTCACCGCCCCGCATCCCGAGGGCTCGGGTGCGTTCCGGTCGATGCAAATGGCGTTGCGCAAGGCCGGAATGAATCCTTCCGACATCGACTATATCAATGCCCACGGCACCTCGACGCCGCTTGGCGACGAGCTCGAGCTGGGCGCCGTCCGCCGCCTGTTCGGCAACGCCGTCGAGACCCTGTCGATGTCGTCGACGAAGTCGGCCATCGGCCATCTGCTCGGCGGTGCCGGGGCGGTCGAGACGATCTTCTGCATCCTGGCGATGCGCGACCAGATCGTGCCGCCAACGCTCAACCTCGACAATCCGAGCGAAGGCGTCGAGGGCGTCGATCTCGTGCCGCACCAGCCCAAGCGGCGCAGCGTGAAAGCCGTGCTCAACAACAGCTTCGGCTTCGGCGGCACCAATGCCAGCCTGGTGCTGAAGGCGGCCTGACGGGCGCGCGGCGTGGCGCGGGCGAGACGCAGGAGCCGGTTCGGATCGATCCTGATCCTTCTGGTCGCGCTCGCCGCAGCGGCGCTGATCGCCTTCCTCTACGTCACCCGCGAATGGCGGGGGAGCGGCCCGGCGGCGCGGCCGGTCGCCATCACCGTCGCCGACGGCTCGACGCTCGCCGGCGCCGCGCGCGTGCTCGAACAGGCAGGGGCGATCCGCTCGCGCAGCCGCTTCCTGCGGCTCGCCAAACTGTTTGGCAGCGACGCGCCGATCCGCGCCGGCGAATATGAGGTGCCGGCGCACGCCAGCGCCGCCGACATCCTCGCTTTGCTCCAGGGCGGTCGTACCAAGCAGCGGCTCGTGACGATCCCCGAGGGCTCGCCGTCGGTGATCGTGCGCGACAAGCTGATGGCCGAGCCGCTGCTCACCGGCACCGTCGAGGTGCCGCCCGAGGGCTCGGTGCTGCCCGACAGCTACAGCTTCGATCGCGGCGACAGCCGGGCCGCGGTGCTGGCCCGGATGCGCAAGGCGATGGCGAGCGAACTCGCGCGCGCGTGGAAGGCGCGCAAGCCCGGCACCGCCGTCGCCAATCCCCGCGACGCGCTGATCCTCGCCTCGATCGTCGAAAAGGAGACCGGCATCCCCGCCGAGCGGAGGATCGTCGCGGCGGTCTATTCCAATCGCCTGCGCGCCGGCATGAAGCTGCAGGCGGACCCGACCGTCATCTACCCGATCACGCAAGGGCGCCCGCTCGGCCGGCGCATCCGCCGCTCGGAACTGGACGCCGACAACGGCTACAACACCTATGCCCGCGCCGGGCTGCCGCGCGGGCCGATCGCCAATCCGGGCCGGGCCTCGATCGCCGCCGTGCTCGATCCGGCGGCGAGCCGCGCGCTCTATTTCGTCGCGGACGGGAAGGGCGGGCATGTGTTCGCCGAGACGCTCGCCCAGCACAATGCCAACGTGCAGCGCTATTACGCGCTGCGGCGGCAGCGGGGCGAGATGTAGCGGTTAGAGCCGCAGGCCCTCGCCCTCGTCGAGCCCCATGACGAGGTTGAGGTTCTGCACCGCCGCACCCGCGGCGCCCTTGCCGAGATTGTCGAGCGCCGCCACGAGGCGGGCCTGTCCGGCCGCCGGATCGCCGAACACGTAGAGCTCGACGCGATCGCTGCCGGCGCATTGCTCCAGCGTGAGGGCGGCAGGAGCGGTGTCCATGACCCGCACGATCCGGCTGCCCTTGTAGGCATCCGCGAGCACCGCGCGCAGGTCGTCGAGGCCGGGCGCGCCGGGCAGCGCATGAAGATGGAGCGGCACCTCGACGAGCATGCCGCGATAGGTGCACGCCACCGCCGGCAGGAAGATCGGCGGATGATCGAGGCCGGCATGGGCCTGCATCTCGGGCACGTGCCTGTGGCCGAGGCCGAGCGCGTAGAGCCGGAAGGCGGTGTCGGTCGCGCCGGCCGCATCCGGGTCTTCGAACGCGGCGATCATCGCCTTGCCGCCGCCCGAATAGCCCGAGGTCGCGTTGACGCTCAGGAGCGCGTCTGCCGGGAGCAGGCCGGCGCGGACGAGCGGGCGCACCAGGGCGAGGAAGCCGGTCGGGTAGCAGCCGGGATTGGACACCCGCGTCGCGCCGGACAGCCGTCGGCGCGAGCCTGGTTCGAGCTCGGCGAAGCCATAGGCCCAGGCCGGATCGGTGCGGTGCGCGGTCGAGGCATCGATCACGCGCACCTGCGGGTTGTCGATCAGCGACACCGCCTCTCGCGCGGCATCGTCCGGCAAGCACAGGATCACGGCGTCCGCGCCGTTCAGTGCGTCGGCGCGGGCGGCGGCGTCCTTGCGGCGGTCCTCCGGCAGCGTCACCAGCGCGATGTCGGGACGACCGGCGAGCCGCTCGCGGATTTCGAGCCCGGTGGTGCCGGCGGCGCCGTCGATGAAGACGCGGACGCTCATCCGATCCGCCGCCGTGCGAGCACCGGATCGGAACCTCCGCCAGCGAGGCGCGCGACGACTTCGGCGAGCGGCTCGACCGTCACCGCCATCCAGAAGGCGTTGGCGTGGATGAGCCGATCGGCGCCGGTCATCATGCCGACGTGCCCGGGCAAGAAGACGAGGTCGCCACGGCGGAGCGGATCACCCGCCGGCACCTCGCGACCACAGGCGCGCTGCTGGTCGCTGTCGCGCGGGAGGGCGACGCCGCACAGGCCGTAGGCGAGCTGGACCAGGCCCGAGCAGTCGATGCCGTCGCCGCCGCGGCCGCCCCACAGATAGGGCATGCCGAGCAGCCGCTCCGCGACCGCGACCGGATCCGTCTCCGCTGTCCCGATCGCGCGGGCGTGGCGGGCGTGAACATAGCCGGCGGTCGTGGCGAGGAAGTTGCCTTCGGGCGTGGCGCAAAAGCGCGCGCCGATCGGCCAGCGCGCCACCACCGCCGACTTGATGTCGGGTGCGGCGAAGACGAGGGCGCCGGCCGCGGCCACGATATGGGTCGGCTCGGCGAACGGTCCGATCGCTTCGGCGGGAAGGTAGCCGACATAGCGATCGTGGCGGCTATAGCCCCACGCCCAGCCGCCGGCGACGTCGAGCACCGCGAACTCCTCGCCGAGCAGCAACTGCGAAACCGCCCGCGCATCCGGCTGCGGCGCATCGCGCAGCATCGCAGTCGGGGCGGTGCAGTGGCAGGGCGTGGCGCGTGCATAATGCGGCGCGAACACGCTTTCGGCGAGGTCGATGTCGGCGACGTCGCGACGGACGGCGTTGTTGCGCGGATCGAGCCGAACCGACGGTCCCAACAGGCGGAACCGCTTAGCCGACGGCCATGCGGGGTCCGCGATCGACCCGCTCGGCTTCTTCGCTGTCGATAAGGCTCCCGAACCCATCAAGGAAGTCCGCCCCCTTAGCGGTCTGTGCCACGAAGATGTTGCGGCGGTCCGCCTCGTCGCGTTCGCGGCGCAAATAGCCCAGCGTGCCGAGCGTGTTCAAGGCACGGGTTACGACCGGCTTGGAAACGCCGAGCAGGTGGGCGAGCCCGCGCACGGTATGCGGCCCCGGTTTAAGGTAGACCGCCAGCAGCAACGCCATCTGCCGGTTCGTTAGATCGGGCTTGCCCGATCGAACATAGTCGACCAGAGTCTTCATCCAGCGCGATAGAGCACGTTTCGCCACGGGCGTGTCCACTTGCCTCGCGATGCGTCGCGGTAGGCGCCGCATCCGTCAGACAAGAACACCCGGACGACAGGTTCGTTTCATCATCTTTACGATCCCGTTGCAAAGCGCGGTTGACGGGCCTCAACTGAACCGCTTGCGAAGCATGGCAAAAGCGGCGCGCAGGCCGAGCGCGTCGCCACCCTTCGGGCGACCGGGCTTTGCCGAAGGCCGCCACGAGAAGGTGTCGAGATGCGCCCACGGCATCGCGGGGGGCACGAATTTCTCGAGGAAGAGCGCGGCTGTGACGGCTCCCGCGAAGCCGCCTTCGCCGGCGTTGTTGAGGTCGGCGATGCCCGACTTGAGCATCTCCGCATAGCCGGCCCAGAGCGGCAGCCGCCAAAGCGGATCACCCGCCGCGGCGCCGCCGGCGAGCAGATCGTCGGCCAGCGCGTCGTCATTGGCGAAGAGCGCCGGCAGGTCCGGCCCGAGCGCGACCCGGGCGGCGCCGGTCAGCGTCGCGAAGTCGATGATCAGCGCGGGCTCGTCCTCGGCGGCGCGGGCGAGCGCGTCGGCCAGGATCAGCCGCCCCTCGGCATCGGTGTTGCCGATCTCGACGCTCAGGCCCTTGCGGCTGGCGAGGACGTCGCCGGGTCGGAACGCATCGCCCGCGATCGCATTCTCGACCGCGGGGATCAGCAGATGCAGCCGCACCGGCAGTCGCGCGCGGATCACGAGCTGGGCCAGCGCGAGCGCGTGCGCCGCCCCGCCCATGTCCTTCTTCATCAGCAGCATGCCGGCGGCGGGCTTGATGTCGAGGCCGCCCGAATCGAAGCATACGCCCTTGCCGACGATGGCGATGCGCGGATTGCCGGGCTGACCCCATTCGAGCTCGATCAGGCGGGGTCCGCGCGGGCGCACCGCGGCGCGGCCAACCGCCGCTATCATCGGATAGTCCTGCTCGAGCGTGTCGCCCTGCGTCACCCGGAAGGTAGCCCCTTCGGCGTCGGCGAGCGCCTGCACTGCGGCGGCGAGCTCGGCCGGCCCCATGTCGGCGGCGGGCGTGTCGACGAGGTCGCGGACCAGCGCCGTCGCCTGCGCGAGCGAGAGGATCTCCTCGCTCCGCGCCGGCTCGGCGGTAAGCAGCACGCGGGCGGGGACCGGCTCCGGCTTGGAACGATAGCGATCGAAGCGATGCTGAGCGAGCAGCCAGCCTAGCGCCGCCTCCGCAGGGATCGGCTCGGCGGCGCGGTAGCTGCCGGCGGGCAGGTGTCCGACCGCGGCGGCAAGGTCCCACACGCCGAGCGCGGCCGGCACGCCGAGCGCCGCGCCCCATTCGGCGGGCTTGTCACCGGGCAGCAAAGCGAACTGGCCGGCCTTGCCCTGGAACCGGGCGGCCGCGACAGCGGCGCGGGCGCGCTCGGGCCGGTCGTTCAGCCAGTTGGCGAAGCCGTCGGCGGTGACGAGCTGAAGGACGTGCGCGGGCTGGCCGCGATCGGGGACGAGCAAAGCGGAGAAGTCGGTCATCGGCGCTCTCATGCCGCCCGAAGCATGTGGAGTCGAGCGGACTGGATGCAACCGTTCCGCGACGGGCAAAGGCTCAGGCCAGCGGCACGCCGTAGAGGTCGTGCTCGTCCGCGTCCTCGATCGCGACCCGCACGACATCGCCTTGTTTGAGATGGCCGGCGTCGCGGAGGTGGACCTCGCCGTCGATCTCGGGCGCATCCGCCTTGGAGCGGCCGGTTGCGCCCTCGCCGTCGGCGACATCGACGATCACGTCGATGGTGCGGCCAATCTTCGCCCGCAGCTTGGCCGCGGAAATGGCGGCGGTCCGCTCCATCAGGCGCGCATAGCGCTCCTCCTTCACCTCCTCGGGTACGGGATCGGGAAGGAAGTTCGCGCCGGCGCCCTCGACCGGCTCGAAGCGAAACGCACCGACCCGGTCGAGCTGCGCCTCGTCGAGCCAGTCGAGCAGGTAGGCGAAGTCCGCCTCGGACTCGCCGGGAAAGCCGACGACGAAGGTCGAGCGGATCGCGATCTCCGGGCAGATCGCCCGCCACGCCTTCAGGCGCTCCAGCACTTTGGCCTCGTTGGCCGGGCGCTTCATCGCGCGAAGCACGTTCGGCGCGGCATGCTGGAACGGGATGTCGAGATAGGGGAGCACCAGCCCCTCGGCCATCAGCGGGATTACGCGGTCGACGTGCGGATAGGGGTAGACATAATGGAGGCGCACCCAGACCTCGTTCCCCGGCGTGCCTAGCCTGCCCAACTCGCGCGCCAGATCGGTCATGTGCGCGCGGACCGTCCCGCTCTTCCATGGCCATTCGGCATGCTTGAGGTCGAGCCCGTAAGCAGACGTGTCCTGGCTGATTACGAGCAGCTCGCGCGTGCCGGCGGCGACCAGCTTCTCGGCTTCGCGCAGGATCGCGTCCGGCCGGCGGCTGACCAGATCGCCGCGCAGCGACGGGATGATGCAGAAGCTGCAGCGGTGATTGCAGCCTTCCGAGATCTTGAGATAGCTGTAGTGGCGCGGGGTGAGCTTGAGGTCGCGGTCCGGCACCAGGTTCAGGAAGGCCGACGGCGGCATCGGCGCCGCTTCGTACACCGCGCCGACGACCTGCTCATATTGGTGCGCGCCGGTGACCGCGAGCACCTGCGGGAAGCGCGCGCGGATCAGCTCCGCCTCCTTGCCCATGCAGCCGGTGACGATGACGCGGCCGTTCTCGGCGATGGCCTCGCCGATCGCCTCCAGGCTTTCCTCCTTGGCGGAATCCAGGAAGCCGCAGGTGTTGACCAGGACGACGTCGGCGCCCGCATAATCGGGCGACATCGCATAGCCGTCGGCACGCAGCTTGGTGAGGATACGCTCGCTGTCGACGAGGTTCTTCGGACAGCCGAGCGAGACCATGCCGACCTTGGGCGGGGAGGGGAGCACGAGTTCCATGGAGGCGCGCGACATAGGCGATGCGCGCGCGATTTGCGAGGGGGTGGATGGTGCCCCGGGAGAGACTCGAACTCCCGACCTGCGGTTTAGGAAACCGTTGCTCTGTCCTGCTG
>CAXTTP010000098.1:0-9149 GCA_964247195.1 uncultured Sphingomonadaceae bacterium | reverse complement strand
GGCATCGGCGAGCCGCCGGCCGAGCGCACGCGGCAGCCGCTCGCCGAGCTCGTCGAGCCGCTGCCGCTGCGGTTGGAGCAGCGCATCGCGCGCCGGCAGGCGCCGGGCGACTCCTTCCAGCTTCTCGCCGGCCCGTTCCCGGTAGCGGTTGGCGCAGCGTGCCGTGCGGAGCCCGAGGTCGCGCAAGGTAGCCAGTAGCTCGGCGCGCACCGGCACCGCGATCTCGGCGGCGGCGGTCGGCGTCGGCGCGCGCACATCGGCGGCGAAGTCGCAGAGCGAGGTGTCGGTCTCGTGGCCGACCGCGGAGATGATCGGGATCGTGCAGCCGGCGACGGCGCGGACCACCTCCTCCTCGTTGAACGCCCACAGATCCTCGACCGAGCCGCCGCCGCGGGCGACGACGATGAGGTCTGGACGCGGCACCCGGCCACCCGCCGGGATGGCGTCGAAGCCGCGCACCGCGCCGGCGATCTGCGCCGCGGCGCCCTCGCCCTGCACAGCCACCGGCCACACCAGCACGCGGGCCGGGCAGCGATCGGCGAGGCGGTGGAGGATGTCGCGGATCACCGCGCCGGTCGGCGAGGTGACGACGCCGATCACCGCCGGCAGATAGGGGAGCGGCCGTTTGCGGCCGGTATCGAACAGCCCTTCGGCAGCAAGCGCGCGGCGGCGCTGGTCGAGCAGCGCCATCAGCGCGCCCTGGCCGGCGAGCTCCAGCCGCTCGATCACGATCTGGTAGCGCGAGCGGCCGGGATAAGTGGTGAGGCGGCCGGTCGCGATCACTTCGATGCCGTCCTCGGGCCGGAAGCGGAGCGCCTGGGCCGCCTGCTTCCAGAGGACGCCGTCCATGCAGGCGCGATCGTCCTTGAGGGTCAGATAGCAATGGCCGGAGGCGGCGCGCTTCCAGCCCGAAACCTCGCCGCGCACCCGGACATGGCCGAACGTATCCTCGACGGTGCGCTTGAGCACGCCCGACAGCTCGGAGACCGAGAGTGCTGGCGAATTGTCGCCGGGCTGCTCCTCGGCTAACAGCCGCGCCGGCGCATCGTACGGAAAGGAAGCCATGAACGTCCTGCTGCTGGGATCGGGCGGGCGCGAGCATGCGCTGGCCTGGAAGCTCGCGCAATCGCCGCGGCTGACCAAGCTCTACGCTGCGTCGGGCAATCCCGGAATAGCCCGGTTCGCAGAAGTGGTGGCGCTGGATCACGGCCACATGGAGTCGGTGCTCGCCTTCGCCCGCGACTTCAACGTCGGCCTCGTCGTGGTTGGGCCGGAGCAGCCGCTGGTCGACGGGCTGGTCGACCTGCTCGCCGCCAACGGCGTGCTCGCGTTCGGACCGACCGCCGCCGCCGCCCGGCTCGAAGGCTCGAAGGCGTTCACCAAGGCGCTGTGCGCGCGGGAAAACATCCCGACCGCCAGCTACGGCCATTTCCGGACCGAGGCGGACGCGCGCGCCGCACTCGACGGCTTCGGCCTGCCGGTGGTCGTCAAGGCCGACGGGCTCGCTGCGGGCAAGGGGGTGGTGATCGCGCAGGACCGCGCCGAGGCCGAGGCGGCGCTGGCCGAGATGTTCGCCGGCGGCTTCGGCGGCGCCGGCGGCGAGGTGGTGATCGAAGCGTTCCTGGAAGGCGAGGAGGTGAGCTTCTTCGCGATCTGCGACGGCGAGGCGATCGTACCGTTCGGCTCGGCGCAGGATCACAAGCGCGTCGGCGACGGCGATACCGGGCCGAACACCGGCGGCATGGGCGCCTACAGCCCGGCCGGCCGGTTCACGCCGGCGCTCCAGGAGCGCGTGATCGCCGAGATCGTCGCGCCAACGGTGCGGGCCATGGCGGCGGCCGGCACACCCTTTCGCGGGGTGCTCTATGCCGGCCTCATGTTGACCGCCGACGGGCCGCAGCTGATCGAATATAATGTCCGCTTCGGCGATCCCGAAGCTCAGGTGCTGATGATGCGGCTGGAGGACGACCTGCTCGAGCTGTTGCTCGCCGCCGCCGAAGGCCGCCTGGCGGAGCGCGCGCCGCCGCGTCTCTCCGCGCAGGCCGCGCTCACCGTCGTGATCGCGGCGCGCGGCTATCCGGGCAGCTCGGAGACCGGCGGCGCGATCGCCGGCATCGAGGCGGCCGAGGCGACCGGCGCGCGCGTATTCCAGGCCGGCACGAAGGTCCTCGACGGGCGGCTCGTGGCGGCGGGCGGACGCGTCCTCGGCGTCACCGCCACCGGTGCCACGGTCGCCGATGCGCAGGTGGCCGCCTACCGCGCGGTCGACGCGATCGATTTCCCGACCGGCTTCTGCCGCCGCGACATCGGCTGGCGGGAGATCGCGGCCGCGGCGGGACGAACGCCGGCCTCCTGATCGATCACGGGCTTTCGCCCGCGACCTGCCGACCTTATGGTCGATCGCATCGAGTGCGAAGGGCAGAGATGGATACCGAAAGCCTGCTGATCATCGTCGCCGTCCTGGTCGTGGTGGCGGCGATCCTGTTCCTGGTGCGGCGCGGCGGCGCGGCGCCGCCCGACGCGATCGACCTGCCGCCGGGAGAGCTTTCGACGGCCGCCGCCGAGGGCTTGATCGACCCGGTCGTGTCGATCCCGCCGGAAGCGATCGGCGCCGAGCCGCCCGCCGCGACGCCGATCGAGGCGGCTGCCGGCCCGCCCGACTCGCTCACCACCCTCAAGGGGCTCGGTCCCAAGGCGGCGGCGCAGCTCAATGCCCTCGGCATCACCCGCTACGATCAGCTCGCCGCGCTCGCCGGCGAGCGGCTGGAAGCCGTGGATAGCCGGATGGGTGCGTTCCAGGGTCGCATCGCGCGCGATCGCTGGGTCGAGCAGGCCGGCCATCTCGCCGCTGGCGACACCACCGGCTTCGAAGCCAAGTTCGGCAGGCTCGGCGGCTAGCATGGCCGAGCCCACCCCCATCGAAGCCTTCCGCCAGGTACTCGGCGGTGCGGCGCGCGCGATCGCGCGCGAGCCGGAGCTGGAACTCGGCTTTACCGCCGATGCGCCGGGCGCGCTGGGCAAGTCGCTGAAGGTGCCGATGCCCGGCCGCGGCTTGCCGCCCGAGCAGGTGGCGGAGGCGCGCGGGTTCGCGGACGGCTTCGCGTTGCGCCTGCGCCATCACGACGTGGCGCTCCACGCCCGCCGTGCGCCGGGCGAGCCGGTGGCACGGGCCGCCTTCGACGCGATCGAGCAGGCGCGCATCGAGGCGCTCGGCTCGCGCGGCATGGCCGGGGTCGGTGCGAACCTCGCCCAGGCGCTTGCCGTGCGCCTGCGCTCCGATCCGTTGACCCGTGCCCGCAACCGCGACGAGGTGCCGCTCTCCTCCGCACTGGGCCTGATGGTGCGCGAGCGGCTGACTGGCCAGCCGCCGCCGCCGGTCGCGGCGCACGGCATGTCGCTGGTCCGCGACTGGATCGAGGGCAGGGCGGGCAGCGATCTCGACGCGCTCGCCTTGGCGCTCGACGATCAGGCCGCGTTCGGCCGGCTGGCCACCCGCCTGCTCGAGGATCTCGAGCTCGTCGCCGGCGACGCCCAGCCCGACAACGAAGAGGACGACGGCACCGAGGGCGACGGCGACGACCAGGACAAGGGCGAAGACGGCGAAGATCAGGGCGACGACGAAGGCGGCCAGAGCGAAGGCCAGGTCGAATCGCGCGCCGAGGCCGACGCCGAGGGCGAGGACGACGGCGAAAGCCGGATGACCGAAGACGACGCCCCGTCCGAATCCGACGCCGACGTCGGCGACGAGGGCGAGGAGGGCATGATGCCCGTCCGCCCCAACCGCCCGCCGGCAGACGCCGGCCCGCAATTCGACTACCGGTCCTATACGTCGCGCTTCGACGAGGTGATCGCGGCCAACGAGCTGTGCGACGAGGAGGAGCTGACCCGGCTGCGCGCCTATCTGGACCAGCAGCTCCTTCACCTCCAGGGAGCGGTGACCAAGCTCGCCAACCGGTTGCAGCGCCGGCTGATGGCGCAGCAGAACCGTAGCTGGGACTTCGATCAGGAGGAGGGGTTGCTGGATGCGGCGCGGCTGAGCCGCGTCGTCGTCAATCCAGCCCACTCGCTCTCGTACAAGATCGAGCGCGATACGGACTTCCGCGACACGGTCGTCACGCTGCTCATCGACAATTCGGGTTCGATGCGCGGCCGGCCGATCTCGATCGCGGCGATCAGTGCCGACATCCTCGCCCGGACGCTGGAGCGCTGCGGCGTCAAGACCGAGATCCTGGGCTTCACGACCCGCGCCTGGAAGGGCGGCCAGAGCCGCGAGAGGTGGCTCGCCGACGGTCGCCCGCCCGCGCCGGGCCGGCTCAACGACCTGCGCCACATCGTCTACAAGCGCGCCGACGAGCCGTGGCGGCGCGCCCGCAAGTCGCTCGGCCTGATGATGCGCGAGGGGCTGCTCAAGGAGAATATCGACGGCGAGGCGCTGCTCTGGGCGCATGGCCGGCTGGTGGACAGGTCGGAGGAGCGGCGCATCCTGATGGTGATTTCGGATGGCGCGCCGGTCGACGATTCGACGCTATCGGTGAATTCGGGCAGCTATCTGGAGAAGCATCTGCGGCAGGTGATCGGCTGGATCGAGAACCGCTCGCCGGTGCAGCTGGTCGCGATCGGGATCGGCCACGACGTCACCCGCTATTACGCGCGCGCGGTGACGATCATGGATGCCGAGCAGCTCGGCGGAACGATGGTCGAGCAACTCGCCTCGCTGTTCGACGACCAGCCGAAGTAGGGAAGCCCCAGCCGGTCTGCCCGGCGCGCTAGTGGTCAGCAGTCGCGGTCGATGGCGCGGCCGGCGAGCGCGCCGACACCTGCGCCGACGATCGCCCCGGCCGTGCCGTCGCCGCGGTTGTAGCGACCCTGCGCCACCTCGTGGCCGAGCAGGCCGCCGGCGATCGCGCCGATGATGGTGCCGCCGGTGCCCTTGTCGCGGCAGCGGCCGCGATAATAGCCGCGCCCGCCATAGCCATAGCCGCGATTGCCGTAATAGCGGTCACCGCCCCGGTAATAGCCGCCGCCGCGATCATAACCGCCGCCGCGATCATAGCCGCGGCCATAGCCATCGCCATGATAGTGGCGCGCATCGGCGGCGGCGGGAACCATGCTCGCAGCCGTCAGCGCTGCAATCGCTGCGATCTTGAAAGCCTTGGCGAACATAGACCGTACTCCCTCGAGAACCCCGGCTTGCCACGACATTCCGCGACCGGCCGACCTCCGCATCATGGCCTTGTGTCACGAGTCGCGTGAGCGACCCCTGAACGTGCATGTTACCCAGCGTTAATGTACCCGCCAACTGGTGGGCGCTATGCTTTCCGCGATGCGGCTCTCCCCGATCCTCGTTCCGTTGCTGGCGCCCGTGCTCGCCGCCGCCGGGGCGCCGGCGCCGCCGATCCGGGCGACGCCGGTCGCGCTCGATCCGGGCGATCCCGCTCATGTCCGGGTGGGGTCGCTGCGCTATCTCGGCGGCTGGGTGCTCCGCAGCGCCGACAAGCGGTTCGGCGGCATTTCGTCGATGGTCGAGCGGGACGGCCGCTTTACCGCGCTCAGCGACGAGGGCGTGCTGATCCGCTTCCGGATGGGCTCCCGCGGCCGGGTTGCCGATACCGATATCGCGCCGTTGCCGGCCGGCCCGGGCACGGTTGCCGACAAGGCCCACCGCGACAGCGAATCGATGCAGCGGGATCCGGCCGGCCGCTTCTGGGTCGGCTTCGAGGGGGCGAACGAGATCTGGCGCTACGCGCCCGGCTTTGCCCGCGCCGAGGCCCATGCCGCGCCGGCGGCAATGCACGACTGGCCTCTAAATGGCGGTGCCGAGGCGATCTCGCGGCTCGCCGACGGGCGCTTCATCGTCTTCTCGGAGGAGCAGCCCGGCCCTGACGGGTCGACCGAGGCGCTCCTCTATTCGGGCGATCCCACCGACCCCGGCGCCGAACCGGTCCGTTTCGGCTATCGCGCGCCGGCCGGCTACCGCGTTACCGATGCCGTCCAGATCGCGGACGGCCGGGTGGTGCTGCTCAACCGTCGCTTCACGGTCATGGAAGGCGTTTCGCTGGTCGTCACGATCGCCGATCCGCGCGCGATCGCTGCCGGTCAGGCGTGGCAGCCGCGCGAGCTGGCGCGGCTCGCGCCGCCGCTGACCATTGACAATATGGAGGCGCTGAGCGTCCGGCAGGAGTGGGGCCGGACGATCCTGTGGATCGCGTCCGACGACAATTTCAATCCGCTGCAGCGGACCCTGCTGTTGAAGTTCGCGCTGGAGGAGGGGCCCCGCTAGCGGGGCCGGCCGGGTTCAGGCGGCTTCGCTGGTCGTCGCCGCCTTCTTGGCGATCTCGCGCTTCAGGCGGCGGGCGCGCAGCGACAGCTTGTCGTCGCCCGTCTTGAGCAGCCAGTTGTCGAGGCCGCCGACATGCTCGACCGAGCGCAGGCCGTGCGTCGAGACGCGCAGCTTCACGCCGGTGCCGAGTGCGTCGGAGATCAGCGTGACGTTCTGCAGGTTCGGCAGGAACGTGCGCTTGGTCTTGTTGTTGGCGTGGGACACATTGTGACCCACCTGACGGCTCTTGCCGGTCAGCTCGCAGATGCGCGACATGCTTTATCGTCCTGGTATCGGGTTGCCCGGAAAGTCGCGGCCGATAGCCGCTCGGGGCGTTCGCGTCAACCGGCGCCGCTTGCGCACCCGACCATTACGCCCGTGCAACTGTATCGCCAACGGCGCGTTGACCGCCCTCTCTACAATAGAATGGGAATATTCGATGCGCGGTCTTCTTATCCTGCTCGCCGTCGTCGTCATCCTCGGCATCGTCGCCGTGGCTACCGGCTTCGTCAACCTGAGTGGCAAGTCCGGCTCGCTGCCGAGCGTCGCGGTCACCGGCGGCAGCATGCCGAGCGTCGATGCGGATGTCGGCAAGGTCGTGGTTGGCACCAAGCAGACCTCGGTCGACGTGCCCAAGGTCACGACCGAGAAGACGAAGATCGACGTGCCTGTCGTCGGTGTGCAGAAGGCTGATGGCAAGTAGGGCGCAGGGCGCCGGCGCGGGGGCGATCGTCGCCGCCGCGCTGCTGCCACCGCTCGGCGTGTATCTTGCACAGGGGATGACCCCCGCGTTTTGGATCGCCGCCGGCTTAACCTGCCTCGGCTTTGTGCCGGGCGTAGTGTTCGCGCTGGTGATGGTGCTCCGCGGGTCCCCGGCTTACTGAGTTCGCGGCCGAGGCTTCTAGCACGGCACGCCATGCTCTAGGCTCGGGCATGCCGTTTCCGTTACCCGACCCGATGCGTCGCGCGCTCGACCTTGCGCGCGGCGCGGCGGCTTCAGGCGAGGTGCCAGTCGGCGCGGTGATCGCGCGCAACGGAATCGTCATCGCCACATCGGCCAATGCCATGCGTGGCGACCACGATCCGACCGCGCATGCCGAGATCGTAGCGATCCGCCGCGCGGCCGTCGCGATCGGCAGCTCACGCCTCGACGGCTGCGATCTGTGGGTGACGCTGGAGCCGTGCGCGATGTGCGCCGGCGCGATCGCGCATGCGCGCCTGGCACGCCTCTATTATGCCGCCGCCGATCCGAAGGGTGGCGCGGTCGCGCACGGCCCGCGCCTCTTCGCGCAGCCGACCTGCCACCACCGCCCCGAAGTCTATGCCGGGATCGGCGAGGAAGAGGCAGCCGGGCAGCTGCGGCAGTTCTTCGCCGCCCGGCGCGCCTGAGTCTCTAGCCGCGATCGTCGGTGACCGGCACGATCCTGATCTCGACACGCCGGTTCTGCTGGCGTCCTTCCGGCGTTTCGTTGGAGGCGATCGGCTGGCTGGCGCCGAAGCCCTCGACGCCGATGCGCGGCTTCTCGACGCCGCGATCGCTGAGATAGTCTGCCACCGCGCCGGCGCGGTTCTGGGATAGCGGCACGTTGACGGCATCGCCGCCGGTCGAGTCGGTGTGACCGTAGACGTCGATATAGGTTTGGCGATATTCGGCCAGCGTCGCGGCGACCTGGTCCAGCGTCCGCCGGAATTGCGGCTGGATCGAATAGCTGTTGGTGGCGAAGGTGATGCCGGATGGCATGTTGAGGACGATGTCGTCGCCACGGCGGACGACCTGGACATCGGTGCCGGCGGTCTTGGCGCGCAGCTCGCGCTCCTGCCGGTCCATATAGCCGCCAACCGCGGTGCCGGCGATCGCGCCGATGCCCGCGCCCAGGATCGTCTCGGTGCGGTTGTGGCGGCCGCCGACCAGCGCGCCGCTGCCGGCGCCCAGCGCGCCGCCGACCAGCGCACCGATGCCGGCCTTGGAGAGGCGCTGCTGGCCGGTCTCGGGATCGGTGGTGCAGGCGGCCGTACCGACGAGGGCCAGCATCGCGGCGGCGCCCAGCAGGCGAGAATGGATCATGGTCGTGCTCCCGTTCGATCGGCAGTGGCGCCGTTCGCCGCGCCCGGTGCCAAGCCGCGCTTGAACGGGACCTGATCATTCGGTTGTCTCGTTGAAAGAATGACGCAATAGAAGAACGACACAGCGCATGCCCGTCGCCGCCCCCCTCTCGCCATTTCCGTGGTTCGACCTCGTGATCATCCTCGGGTTGGTCGCGCTGAACGGCGTGTTCGCGATGTCGGAACTGTCGATCGTGTCGGCGCGCAAGCAGCGGCTGGAAGCGATGGCACGGGGCGGCCGCCGCGGCGCCCGCATTGCCATCGAGCTCGCCGCCGACCCCGGCAAGTTCCTGTCGACGGTGCAGGCCGGCATCACCCTGATCGGCGTGCTCGCCGGCGCCTATTCGGGCGCGAGCCTCGGCGGGCCGGTCGGCGAGCGGCTGGTGCAGCTCGGCGTGCCCGAACGGCTGTCGGGCGAGGTCGGCTTCGCGGTCGTGATCGTGCTGACGACCTATGTCTCGCTCATCGTCGGCGAGCTCGTGCCCAAGCAGTTCGCGCTGCGCTCGCCGGAGCCGATCGCGGCGGTGATGGCAGCACCGATGCTGTGGCTGTCGCGGATCACCGCGCCGATCGTCTGGCTGCTCGACCGGACGAGCGCGCTCATCTTCCGCATCGTCGGGCTGGACCGCGAATCGGATAACCACGTCACCGCCGAGGAGCTGCACCTGATCGTCGCCGAGGCGTCGAGCGCGGGCGTGATCGAGGAGAGCGAGCGCGCGATCATCTC
>CAXTTP010000097.1:0-9275 GCA_964247195.1 uncultured Sphingomonadaceae bacterium | reverse complement strand
CGCTTTCTGCTGCTGCTCGCGGTGCTCGCGCTGGCGCTCCGCTCGCTGGTGGTGGCGCCGTTCGGCATCCCGTCCGAATCGATGCTCCCGGAGCTCATGGTCGGCGACTATCTGCTGGTCGAGAAGTGGCCGTATGGCTGGTCGCGCCACAGCTTCCTCTTCTCGTTCCCGCGATTTTCGGGCCGGATCCGTGGACGCCAGGCCAGGCGCGGCGACGTCGTCGTGTTCAAGAACCCCGCCGACGACCGCACCAACTATATCAAGCGGGTGATCGGCCTGCCCGGCGACCGGGTGGCAATGCGCCGCGGCACGCTGCTGCTGAACGGCGCGGCGGTGCCGAAACTGCGCGTCGCCGACCTGCTCGTGGCCGTGTCGGCGAACAGCCCGTGCCGGCTGGAGCCGGGCCTCGCCATCACGCGGGAGCGGGAGGAGGATGGCGGCCTCGCCTGCCGCTATCCCCGCTATCGCGAGACGCTGCCGGGCGGCCGCTCCTACGAGGTGCTCGATCTCGGCGAGGTGCCCGCCGCCGACGAGATGGCGGAGGTGCGCGTCCCGGCCGGCCATTATCTGCTGCTCGGCGACAATCGCGACCGTTCGGCGGATAGCCGCTTTCCGCCAGCGATAGGTGGCGGCATCGGCCTGGTGCCGGCCGAGGACCTCGTCGGCCGCGCCGCCATGCTGGTCTTCTCGACCGACGGCACGGCGCGCTGGCTGCGGCCATGGACCTGGTGGGGCGCGGCGCGCCCGCAGAGAATTGGCGGACGCCTCTAGGGAAGCGTCCGCCCTCCCCGTGCGACGATGCCGAACGCGATGGCGTCGGCATCGCGGACCAGAACCGGCGCACCCCCCCGGGGCCGATCGGTCGGAGAAAAGATTACCACCCCGAACAGGCCCGCCGCGATCGGCGCGCGGGACTTGCCCTCGGGATGGTGCCCCATGCCATGCTCGCCGAAGAAGGCGACCGGCACATGGCTGGCGGCGTCCGCTCCGGCGGGGCCGACAGAGGCGTCCGGCGTACCCATGGTCTGCTCCGGCGGCTCGGCCGCGTTCGATCGTTCGTCCATGTCGCCCTCTAGGGCCTGTCGGCGCCGGCCGGTAAGGTGCACGGCCGTACGGCTGTCGGCGCACCTGATGCACCTGCCGCATGCAACCGTTGCAAACTCTGCGACGAAGGCGGACAAATGCGCGATGGACGCGTCGTTTGCCGATCGCTTCAGTCTGGTCCTGAGGGCGCTGTCGACCAGCCGCGGACGGATGGCCGCGGACCTCGGCGTCGACAAGTCGCTGGTCGGGCGCTGGGCATCGGGCGTGGTGCGCCCGTCCGAGCATAATCTCGCCCGGCTCACCCGGTTGATCGCGGAGCGGCTGCCGGGCTTCACGATGCTCGACTGGGAACGCGACCTGGCCGCCTTCGCGCGGCTCTGCGGCGCCGACCTGCCGGGCGCGAGCGTGACGCCGATGGCCGCCGGCCCGGCGCTGCTCCCCGCATCGCTGATCGAGCAGGCGCGGCTGACGACGGAGCGCCGCGGCGGCGCGCTCGAGGGCTTCTGGCGCACCACCCGGCCATCGGTGATCATGAACGGCCGCATGTTCAACGATCACGGCATGATCCGCACCGACGCCGGCGGCTTGCTCGAGGTCCGGATCGGCGGCGCCGGCCTGCTGTTCGAAGGCTGGATGCTGCCCGCCGAGGGAAACCTGTTCTGCCTGCTCTACGATTCGGTCGGGCTCACGCCGCTGTTCCTGGTTTTCAGGGGCGTGCCGCTGCCGAAGGCGGCGCTGCTCGACGGGCTGCTGCTCTTTGCGGCGCTCAACGCCGGGCGGACGCCGGCGGCGGTGCCGGTCGTGCTGGAGCGGATCGGCGACCTGTCCGGCGACCCCGCCGCGGACGACGCGACCTGCCGCGAGCTGATCGCCCGCAACCCGGTCGCCGCTCCGGAAGACGTGCCCGAGACGATCCTGAGCCATCTCGTCCGCGATCTCGGTCCACAGGCGGCGGCAGGCGGCGGCGACATGTTCCTGATGGCCGCCGCGGCGACCGGCCTCTCCCGCCTCACCACCGCGGACGGCCAGCTTTCCGGCTAGGCGGAACGGAGCCATCCCCGCCTCGTTCCCCTGTCGACCCCGCAAAGGGGCCGCCAGACGAAGGAGCGGATCGATGAGCGACAAGGATCGGGATTATGGCGCGCAGCCCACGGGCGCGGCCGGGACGGGCCAGGCAAGCGGCGCCGGCGGCAGCCCCGCCGACCAGCTCGGCCAATCGCTGAAGACCGTCACCGACGCGCTGAAATCTGCCGGCGAGCGGGTTACGAGCAGCAGCCAGGAGCTCGGCCAGTGCGCGATGCGCCAGGCCGAACAGAACTTCCGCACGCTCTTCGATACGCTGCGCGCGATGTCCGCGACGCGGAGCCCGGCGGAAGTGGGCGAGCTCTACACCCGCTTCGTGAGCGATTCGGCGAAGACGCATGCCGACCAGCTGCGCGAGATGGGCGAGCTGCTCGCCCGCTCCAGCCGCGAGGCGTGGGCCCCCGTCACCGAAGCGCTGGCGAAGCAGACGCCGAAATAGGCGCTCGCCGGCGTCAGGCCGGCTCGACCTCGGGCATGGCGAGCAGGCCGCGCTGGCGCAGCAGCGGTGCCTCGTCGGGCGCGCGGCCGCGGAAGGCGATGAACGAGGCCATCGGGTCGCGCGAGTCGCCCGGCGCCAGCACCTGCCGGCGGAAGCGGTCGGCAGTGGCGCGGTCGAACAGGTCGCCCTGCTCGACGAACGCCTCGAAGGCGTCGCCGTCCAGCACCTCGGACCAGAGGTAGCTGTAATAGGCGCTGGCATAGCCGCCGTCGAAGACGTGGCTGAAGAAGGGCAGCCGGTGGCGCATGCCGATCGGCTCGGGGATGCCGATGCGGGCGAGCTCCTCCGCCTCGAAGGCGCGCGGGTCGAAGCCGGTCAGGTCCGTCCGGCGATGGAGCGCAAGATCGAGCATCGCCGACGCGAGGAACTCGACCGTGGCATGGCCCTGGCCGGCGACGTCGGCGCGCGCGATCCCGGCGATCAGCGGCTCGGGCAGGCCGAGCCCGCGCAGGATCTCCGGCGCGACGATCCAATGTTCCATGATCTTGCTCGGGAACTCGACGAAGTCGCGGCAGACGGCGGTGCCGGCGAGGCTCGGATAGGTCACGTCCGACAGGAGCGCGTGGAGCGCGTGACCGAACTCGTGGAACAGCGTCCGCGCCTCGTCGAGCGCGAGCGTCGCCTCGGCACCCGCCGGCGGCTTCGCGAAATTGGCGACGGTGTAGACGATCGGCGTCACCGCGCCGGCCAGCTTCTCCTGCACGCGCAGCGAGCCCATCCAGGCGCCGCCATGCTTCTCGGGCCGCGCATAATAATCGGTGTAGAGCAGGCCGACGGTGCCGCCGTCCGCATCCGTGACCTGCCAGGCTTGAACGTCGCGATGATAGGCCGGCACATCCGGCCGCGCCACGAAGCGCAGGCCGTAGAGCCGGCCGGCGACGTCGAAGGCGGCGGCGCGCACCGCATCGAGCGCCAGATGGGACTGCACCGCGGCGCCATCGAGCGCGAAGCGCTCCTTGCGGATCCGTTCGGCGTAGAAGCGCCAGTCCCACGCCGCGAGCATCGCGCCGGGCCGCTCGCCGTCGATCAGCGCCTGCAGCTCGTCGCGCTCGATCTGGGCGTGGCGCCGCGCCGGCGCCCAGACCCGCGCCATGAGCGCCGCAGCGGCGTCGGGCGTACGCGCCATGCTGTCGGCGAGCTTGTAATCGGCAAAGCTGGCGTAGCCAAGCAACCGCGCGCTCTCGAGCCGGAGCGCGACGATCTCGGCAATCAGCGGGTTGTTGTCGAAGTCGCCGCCGTCGCAGCGGCCGACGAAGCCGCGCCACAGCGTCTCGCGTCGGTCGCGCTGCGTCGAATAGGTGAGGAACGCCTCCATCTCGCCGCGGTCGAGTCCGAACAGGTAGCGGCCTGGATGCCCCGCCTTCTCCGCCTTGCGCCGGGCGGCGTCGATCGCGCCGACGGGCAGTCCGGCGAGCTCGGCTTCATCAAGCAGCAGCACGAAGGCGTTGGTCGCCTGCAGGATGTTCTGGCCGAACCGGACGGAGAGCGCCGCCAGCCGTTCGTCGATCGCGGCGAAGCGGTGCTTGCCGGCATCGTCGAGCCGCGCCCCGCCGCGGACGAAACTGTCGTAGCTGTTCTCGGTCAGCCGCCGCTGCTCGGCGGTGAGGCCGGCGTCGTGGCGCGAGGTCCATACCGCATCGACGCGCGCGAAGATGCGCGGATCATGGCCGATGTCGCTCGCGTGGCGCGTCGAGGCCGCCGACACCCACTGCTCGATCGCCCGGATGTCCGCCGTGCCATGCGCGGACGAGAGCGCCCAGAACAGGCGGCGCACCCGCGCCAGCGCGGCGCCGGCGCGCTCCAGCGCGGCCACCGTGTTGGCGAAGTCGGGCATTGCCGGATCGGTCGCGATCGCATCGATCTCGCGGCGGTGCGCGGCCATCGCCGCTTCGAACGCAGGCTGGAAATGCTCCGCGCGGATGCGATCGAAGGGCGGCGCGCCGAGCGGCCCGGCCCATTCTTCCAGCAACGGATTGTCGTTCATGCCAACCTCTTTGTCCGGGATCCGCGTCAGCCGCCGCGCGCCTCGTCGCGCTCCTCGCGGCGTCGCTCGCGTTCTTCCTTGCGCTGCTCCTTGCGCTGACGCGCCTCTTCCTTGCGCATCATCCGGCCGCGGTTGCGATCGGATTCGGCCTGGCTGGTCGTCATCCAGTCGACACCCTTGCCGACGGCATGGACCGGCAGGCTGACGACGTCGACCGCAGTCCGCGCGAGGCAGCCGCCGAGCGTCAGCGCCAATGCCATCGCGATCAGGATCCGCATCGAACGCTACTCCACGAGCCGGTCTCGCTCCGGCGGAACTCGATACCAGCAGCGCGGCTGCTAACCCAGCGCTTTCCGCTCCCCCTCTGTGCGGCGATCCGCTAGGAGAGCGCGCCATCCCTGCCGGAAGGTCCCCTCCCATGCCCAAGCGCACCATCGGCCCGCTCCAGACCCGCGCGATCGGCTTCGGCTGCATGAGCCTCAGCCACGCCTACGGCACGCCGCCACCGCAGGCGGATGCGGTCCGCGTGCTGCATCGCGCGCTCGACCTCGGCTACGACTTCCTCGACACCGCCGCACTCTACGGCTTCGGCGCCAACGAGACGCTGATCGGCGAGACGCTGCGCGCGCGGCGCGGCGAATATGTGCTGGCGTCCAAGTGCGGCATGACCCGCGTGAACGGCACGCGCGTGATCGACGGCCGGCCCGAAACCCTGCTCCGGACCATCGACGAAAGCCTGGCGCGACTCGGCACCGAGACGATCGACCTCTATTATCTCCACCGGCTCGATCCGGCGGTGCCGATCGAGGAGTCGGTCGGCGCGCTGGCCGAGATGGTTCGCGCCGGCAAGGTCCGCGCGATCGGCCTGAGCGAGGTGTCGGCCGCGACGCTGCGCCGCGCCCATGCTGTTCATCCGATCGCGGCGGTGCAGAGCGAATATTCGCCCTGGTCGCGCAATGTCGAGATCGCCGTGCTGGAGACGGCACGCGAGCTCGGCACCGCGCTCGTCGCCTTCTCGCCGGTGGCGCGCGGCTTCCTGGCCGATGCGATCCACGATGTCGCCGATCTGCCCGAGTCCGATTTCCGCCGCGGCATGCCGCGCTTCCAGCCGGACAATCTGCCGGGCAACCTCGAACTGCTCGCGCGGTTCAAGGCCATCGCGGCGGAGGCCGGCTGCACGCCGGCGCAGCTCTCGCTCGCCTGGGTGATCGCGCGCGCGCCGCATGTCGTCGCGATACCCGGCACCACGCGTGCCGATCACCTCGAGGAGAATCTCGGCGCGCTCGATATCTCGCTGGAGCGCGATCTGATCGCGAGGATCGACACCCTGTTCGCGCCGGACGCACCCCACGGGCCGCGCTACCCGGCTTCCAACCAGGTCGAAATCGACACCGAGGAGTTCGCCTGAGGGCGGCGGCTACATCAGCCCCAGCGCGAGCAGGCTGCGCCAGCCCGCCCCGGCGAAGATGATATGGTCGTAGAGGTGGATGTTGAGCGGCTCGATCGCGTGCGCCAGTGCCCGGGTCGCATCGATGTCGTCGCGGCTCGGCGAGGGATCGCCGCTCGGATGGTTATGTGCGATCAGCAGGCCGTGGCTGCGCAGCACCAGCGCTTCCTGGGTGATCGAACGCAGCGGGAACTCGATCGTGTGCGCCGCCCCGCCGCTGTGCAGCCGGAGAGCGATGAGGCAGCGATCCTGATCCAGATGAGCGACGCGCAGCTCCTCGATGCCGGCATCACTGAAGGTCGGCGCGAACAAGGCGACCGCCTGCTCGCTCGATCCGATCCTGAGTGTACCGGAACGCGCCTGCACGATGCTTCCCCCCGCGCACATTGTCGTTTCATTTCATGAACATTACGCGGCTAAGCGCATCCATTTTCGTTGCATGCAACAACCATCGTCGTGCGAACCGTCCGAAATGGAGTTCGAGTGCCGCTCGCGCCGCGCCGGATTTCGCGGCATAGGAACGCGATGCAGCCCTATCTCGATCTGATGCGGCGAATCCTCGCCGAAGGTGTCGCGCAGGAAGACCGCACCGGCGTCGGCACGCTTTCCGTGTTCGGCCACCAAATGCGATTCGATCTCGCCCGCGGTTTCCCGCTGGTCACCACCAAGAAGCTCCATTTGCGCTCGATCATCGTCGAACTGCTCTGGTTCCTGCGCGGCGAGACCAACGTCGCCTGGCTGCACGAGAACCGCGTCAGCATCTGGGACGAATGGGCCGACGAGAACGGCGAGCTCGGCCCCGTCTACGGCAAGCAGTGGCGCGACTGGGAGGGGCCGGACGGCACCCATGTCGACCAGATCGCCGAGCTGATCGACCGCATCAACCGCGATCCCGCGTCGCGCCGCCAGATCGTCACCGCCTGGAACCCGGCGGAGATCGGGCGGATGGCGCTGGCGCCTTGCCATTGTCTGTTCCAGACCCATGTCGCGAACGGCCGCCTCAGCCTCCAGCTCTACCAGCGCTCGTGCGACGTGTTCCTGGGCGTGCCGTTCAACATCGCCAGCTACGCGCTGCTCACCCACCTCCTTGCCGACCAGTGCGGCCTGGAGGTGGGCGACTTCGTCTGGACCGGCGGCGACTGCCACCTCTACCGCAACCATCTCGACCAGGCGCGCGAACAGCTCGGGCGCGAGCCGAACCCGCTGCCCGAACTCCGCATCCGCCGCCGCGCGGCTTCGATCGACGCCTATGTCTACGAGGACATCGAGATCCTGGGCTACGAGGCGCATCCGCATATCAAGGCGGCGGTGGCGGTTTGAGCGCCGAGATCGTCTTCTACGTCGCGCGCGCCGACAACATGGTGATCGGCCGGGATGGCGCCATGCCGTGGCACCTGCCCGGCGAGCAGAAGCGCTTCAAGGCGATGACGATGGGCAAGCCGATGGTGATGGGCCGCAAGACTTTCGAGAGCTTCCCCGCGCCGCTCCCCGGCCGCCGCCACATCGTGCTGACCCGGGATCCGGACTGGATCCGCGACGGCGCCGAGATCGCCCGCTCGCCGGGCGACGCCGTCGCCGTTGCCGGCGGCGTGGCCGAGATCGCGGTGATCGGCGGCGCGGAGGTCTTCGCCGCGTTCGCCGATCGCGCGAGCCGCGTCGAGCTGACCGAGGTTCACCGCGAGGTCGCCGGCGACGTCCGCATGCCGCCGCTCGGCCAGGACTGGCGCGTCACCCATCGCGAGATCGGCGGTCCGGACTGGGACTATGTGACGCTGGTGCGCGCACGCTGATTGCCGCCGCGGCCATGCCTACCTATAGCGCCGCGCCATGGAGCGGCTGACGAGCGACCGCCCCGTTCCCGATCCTCTGCGGGGCGGCGTGGTCGCGCTGGGCAATTTCGACGGATTTCACCGGGGCCACCAGGAGGTGGTCGCGCGCGCGCGGGAGCGCGCCCGGGCCGAGGGGCGGCCGCTGATCGTAGCGACCTTCGATCCGCATCCGGTCCGCTTCTTCCACCCCGACGCGCCGCCCTTTCGCCTGACCACGCTCGACCAGCGCGAGCGGCTGTTCGCTGCCGCGGGCGCGGACGCGATGCTGGTGTTCCGCTTCGACGCGGCACTCGCCGCGGTCGGCCCGGACGAGTTCGTCGCCGAGTGGCTGGTCGCCCGCGCCGGCGCTGCCGCGATCGTCACCGGCCAGGACTTCACCTTTGCCAAGGGCCGCGCCGGCAGCGTCGCCGTGCTCGCCGCGATCGCCGCGCGGCACGGCGTCGCCGCCGAGGCGGTGGCGGCGGTGGTGGACGCGGGCGGACCGGTCTCGTCGAGCCGCATCCGCGACGCGCTGGTCGCCGGCGATTGCGAGACGGCGACCCGCCTGCTCACCCGCCCGTTCGCGATCGAGGGCGTCGTCCAGCATGGCGACAAGCTCGGCCGCACGCTGGGCTTTCCGACCGCGAACCTCCAGCTGGGCGATTATCTGCGCCCCGCCTACGGCGTCTATGCGGTGCGCGGGCACCTCCCCGGCGGCCGCATCGTCGACGGCGCCGCCAACATGGGGGTACGGCCGCAATTCACACCGCCGAAGGAACTGCTCGAGCCGCATTTCTTCGACTACGCGGACGACCTCTACGACCGGATCATCGCCGTCGATCTCGTCGCCTTCCTGCGCCCGGAATGGACGTTCGACGGGCTGGACGCGCTGAAGGCGCAGATCGCCGCGGACTGCGCCGAGGCGGCCGGCCGCCTTGCCGCCGGGGCGAGCGTACCCTAAGGCCGGCGCCGCAATGTCCGACGCGCCAGACTATCGCCAGACCGTTTTCCTGCCGAAGACCGCCTTCCCGATGAAGGCCGGCCTTGCCGCCCGGGAGCCGGCTGTTCTTGCCGAATGGGCAACGACCGACCTCTACGGCCAGCTCCGCCGCGCCCGCGCCGGCGCCCCGCGCTTCATCCTCCACGACGGCCCGCCTTACGCCAACGGCGACATCCACATGGGCCACGCGATGAACAAGGTGCTGAAGGACATCATCGTCCGCAGCCAGTCTCTGCTCGGCAAGGATGCGCCATACGTGCCCGGCTGGGACTGCCACGGCCTGCCGATCGAGTGGAAGGTCGAGGAACAATATCGCGCGAAGAAGCTGAACAAGGACGAGGTGCCCGTCCGCCAATTCCGCGCCGAATGCCGCGCCTATGCCGAGAAGTGGGTGGCGGTGCAGCGCGCCC
>CAXTTP010000096.1:5793-9307 GCA_964247195.1 uncultured Sphingomonadaceae bacterium | reverse complement strand
ATGGGGGTCAATGTTGGACGCTTATACGGGGTCAAGATCCCGAGCCGATTGACACAGGAGGCGCTGCGGCAGGCGCAGAAGATGGAGGCGATGGGTCAGCTTACCGGCGGCGTGGCACACGACTTCAATAATCTGTTGACACCGATCGTTGGAGCGCTGGACCTGCTCCAGCGTCGAGGAGTGGGAGGTGAACGGGAGCAACGGCTGATCGGAGGAGCGGTTCAGTCGGCCGAACGGGCCAAGACCTTGGTCCAGCGTCTCCTCGCCTTTGCCAGACGGCAGCCGCTCCAGCCTGTCGCTGTCGACATCACCAAGCTCGTCATCGGCATGGCCGATCTCATATCCAGCACCACCGGTCCTCAGATCAAGGTTGCAGTCGAGGTCGCCGACGACCTTCCGGCCGCGCGGGCGGATCCGAACCAGGTTGAGATGGCCCTCCTGAACCTGGCGGTAAACGCGCGCGATGCGATGCCCTACGGCGGGACGCTTCGGATCAGTGCGTCGCCAGCGCACGTCCCGGATGGCTCCACAGCTGGTGTACGTCCCGGGCACTACGTCCGTCTTTCTGTTGCCGATACCGGCACGGGCATGGATCAGGCGACGATCGCTCACGCGATCGAGCCGTTCTTCTCAACCAAGGGCATCGGCAAAGGGACGGGGCTTGGCTTGTTGATGGTCCACGGGCTGGCTTCTCAGCTTGGCGGCGCGCTAACGATCAGCAGCAAGCCGGGACTCGGCACGAACGTAGAGCTCTGGCTGTTGCAGGCAGAGCTGGCTGTGGAGGCATCGGCCGATAAGGTCGAATACGATGCCTCTCGGGCGCACGGCACGGCGCTGCTGGTGTCATCGGTCCTGCAATTCTCACCGAAAGTGGGCTTTGAAAATTCCCTGATTGGCATCCCATTCGGTTCATTCCACCGGGGCTAGCCCCGGTGGAATGAACCGAGCCGCCGTTGCCGCCATGTCCTCCGTGCGAGGAGGCGGCGATGGTTCGACTTGGAGAGCTGATGATGATCCTGGAACTTCACCGACAGGGGCTATCGATAACCGCCATCGCCCCCCGAACCGGGCGCGATCCGAAGACCGTGCGCAAATATATCGAGCGTGGCATCGAGGCGCCGGCCTATGGTCCGCGCTCCGTCGGCCGCCCGTGCAAGCTGGCACCCTACAGGGCTTTTGTCGCGGAGCGGGTAACGGCCTTCCCCGATCTGAGCGCCGCGCGATTGACGCGCGAGGTCCGCGAGATGGGTTATGCGGGCGCATACACCGCGGTGAAGCGCTACCTCGCCGCGATCCGCCCCGAGAATGGACGGAAGCCCTATGAGGTTCGGTTCGAGACGCCGGCGGGCGTGCAGGCGCAGGTCGACTTTGCCCGCTTCGTGGTCACCTTCGCCGACGACCCCGGTACGGTGCGCATCGTCTGGCTGTTCAGCCTGGTCCTTGGCCACTCGCGCTTCATCTTCGCCCGCTACGTCATGCACCAGGACCTGCAGACGCTGCTGCGCTGCCATATCCAAGCCTTCGCCGCGCTCGGCGGCGTGCCGATCGAAATCCTCTACGACCGGATGAAGACGGCGGTGACCGGCGAGGACGATGCCGGGCATATCATCTACAACCGGTCGCTGCTGGCGCTGGCGGGCCATTATCGGTTCCAACCCCGCGCCTGCCGGCCGTACCGCGCCAAAACCAAGGGCAAGGTCGAGCGGCCGTTCAGCTACATCCGTCAGGACTTCTTCCTCGGGCGCAACTTCCGTAATCTCGACGATCTCAACGCCCAGCTGATCGACTGGCTCGACCACGTCGCCAACGCCCGCGTCCACGGCACGACGCAGCGCGTCGTCGCCGAAGCCTTCGCCGTCGAACAGCCCGAGTTGCAGACGCTGCCCGAACATCGCTTCGATGCCGTGCTCAAGCTTGAGCGCCGCGTCAGCCACGACGGCTTCGTCGCCGTCGGCGGCAACTACTACAGCGTGCCCGACCGCACGCGGCGTGTTGTCGAGGTCCAGCAACTACCCGACCTGATCCGCATCCTCGACCTCGGCACGATCGTCGCCGAACACCCGGTGCTCGAGGGCCGCAAGCAGTACCGCATCGATCGCAGCCATCGCACCGGCGGCGCTGGCGCAAAGCGCCGGACGGGCGTCGCCGCAGGCATCACCATCGGCCGGATCGGCGAACGTGTACCTCTGCGGCCGCTCGCCATCTACCAGGCCATCGGAAGCCAGCTCGCCACTGGAGGCCGGCCATGACGCTGACCAGTCCGCTGGCGCGGGTCGACAACATCCGCCGCAGCCTCGTCGGGCTCAAGATGCCCCGCGCGCTCGAGATGCTCGACGCCACGTTGCGCCGGATCGAACAGGGGCAGATCGACGGCATTGAGGCGCTCGACGAGCTGCTGCTCGAGGAGCTGTCCCTGCGCGAGAACCGCCGCATCAAGCAGGCGTTGCGGATGGCGCGCCTGCCGGTCGTGAAGACTATCGCCGGCTTCGACTTCGCGTTCCAGCCGTCGCTCGATCGTAACCGGATCATGGCGCTTGCCGGTCTCGACTTCATAGCCCGCGCCGAGGTCGTCCATCTCCTGGGTCCGCCGGGGACCGGAAAGAGCCACCTTGCCACCGCACTCGCCGTCGAGGCAGTCCGTGCCGGCAAGCTCGTCTACTTCATCCCGCTTGCCGATCTTGTCGCCCAGCTCGCTAAGGCCGAACGTGAAGGCACATTGCGCGAGCGCATCCGCTTCCTCTGCCGCGCCTCGCTGCTGGTGGTCGATGAGATCGGCTACCTGCCGGTGACCCCCGGCGGCGGCAACCTGTTCTTCCAGCTGGTCAATGCGCGTTACGAAAAGGGCGCAATGATCCTCACCTCAAACCGTGGCTTCGCCGAGTGGGGCGACGTGTTCGGCGATCCCGTGGTCGCCACCGCACTGCTAGACCGGCTCCTCCACCACGCCGTCGTCGTCCAGATCGAAGGCTCAAGCTACCGTATGCGCGAGCATGCCGCGCTCATCCCCGAAAATCTTCGTGCCACTCCGCCAATCAATCCGCCTCCACCAAAGCGACGAGGACGGCCGCCCAGCAAACAGTGCGACGATCACCAACATGGCTGAATCACGCAGCCACCACCGCCGCCAACATAGGGAATTTCAACAGCCCACAACCGGGGAAACTTCGGTGCCCGTTGACAGCTGGTCGACGATGAGGAACTCGTCCTTCACAGCACCGCCGACATGCTCCGCGACATAGGCTACGACGTGGTCGAGGCCGCGTCTGCGGAGGAGGCACTACGGGCCATCAGTGGCGGCGTGCATTTTGACGTCGTCGTAACCGATCACCTCATGCCGGGCATGTCCGGTGTCGAACTTGCCCTCGCCGTGCGTAAGCGCAGTCCTCGCCTCCCTGTCCTGATCGTCTCCGGTTATGCTGAGGACGAAGGTATCGCACCTGATCTGCCTCGGCTCACGAAACCCTTCCGCAAGAATGAACTGTGGGCCAGCCTTTCACCGCTTCTGCCTTTAAAC
>CAXTTP010000096.1:0-5783 GCA_964247195.1 uncultured Sphingomonadaceae bacterium | reverse complement strand
GGGTGAGTGCAGGCGATCAAACGGCCGACCGGAGAGATGTCAGCACACCATCCGGCGCAAACAAGCCGGCTTCCAGATTAGTCTATTCGGGAGCGGAGGCCGGCACCGTATGCGACACCCAGCGCTGCCCGGTACTTGATGCCCGGTGGCGCCTCGAGCAGCCGTCCGAGCTCCTCGACGCTCAGCACGTCGGGCAGCTTGCGGGGGCGGCGGGCCTTCGCAAGGCAGCACGTTTGCCCGTAGAAGAGGACCAACTCCCGTCAGATCGCCATCAGCGCGGCTTCCGCGATCGCGGTGTAGCAACAATCGAGATCGGCGTCCTCAATGCAGTAGGGAGGCATGAGGTACACCGTGTCGCCGAGCGGCCGGATCAGCAGATCGCGATCGCGGAAGAAGGCAAGCAGGCGCGGCGCGAGATCGGACAAATAGCCGTTTCCGCGTCCGAGATCGACCGCCACGATCGTGCCGATCCGGCGTGGATTGCGGATCCCGGGCTGCTGGGCGAGCGCGGCGAGCCGATCCGCCTGACGCTGCGACAGATCGGCGACCCGCGCGGGGACCGGCTCCTCGCGCCAGACGGCAAGGTTGGCGGCCGCGGCGGCGCAGCCGATCGGGTTGGCGGTATAGCTGGATGAGTGGAAGAACATGCGGGCGCGGTCGGTCGCCCAATGCGCCTCCCAGATCGGCTCGCTGGCCATCGTCACCGCAAGCGGCACGGCACCGCCGGTGAGGCCTTTTGACAGGCACAGGATGTCGGGCACGACATTCGCCTGCTCACACGCCAGCAGCGTGCCGGTACGGCCCCAGCCGGTCATCACCTCGTCGGCGATGAACAGGACGCCGTGGCGCGCGCAGATCGCCGCCATCTGGCCGAGCACCTGCGGCCGGTAGACCAGCATCCCGCCCGCGCCCAGGATCAGCGGCTCGACGATCAGCGCTGCGGCACCCGCGCGGCATTCCGCTTCCAGCGTGTCGAGGGTTTGCTGTTCGGCATCTTCGGCAGGGAAGGGGATCGTGCCGGCGTCGAACAGCAGCGGCTCATAAGCGCGGTTGTACACGCCGCGTGCGCCGACCGACATCGCTCCGATCGTGTCGCCGTGGTAGCCATGTTCCATGACGAGGATACGATGGCGCGGCTCGCCGCGCGCAAGCCAGTAGCCCAGCGCCATCTTCAGCGCGACCTCTACCGCGGTCGACCCCGAATCCGAGAAGAACACGCGCGTCAGCGCCGCCGGCATGATGGTGACGAGCCCGCGCGCAACCTCTTCGGCGGGCTCGTGGGTCCAGCCGGCGAAGATGATCTGATCGAGCCGCTCGGCTTGTGCCGCGATCGCTGCCACGATGCGCGGATGACGATGCCCGTGCGTCGTCACCCACCATGATGAAATGGCGTCGACGATGCGGCGACCGTCGCTGGTGTATAGCGCAGCGCCCTCGCCATGAGCGACGAGCGGGATCGGCTCGCGCAGGCCGTGCTGTGTGAAGGGGTGCCAGACCGGCGAACCCGTCATGCGAGCGCGCCAAGATCGATGTGCGCGGCAAACGCCTGGACCAGCGTCTCCCGGTCGAGCGGATCGAGCCGGGGCAGGCGGCCGAGGCGACGGATACGGCCGATCGCGGCGATCGTCGCCTCGCTATCTTCGTTGGCGTCGCCGGTGAAGGCGATGCCGAGCAGCGTGAGGCCGCGCGCGCGCAACCCCTCGATCGCAAGCAGGCTGTGGTTGATCGTGCCGAGCGACGTACGCGCGACGAGGATGACCGGCGCGGCCCAGCGGGCGAACAGGTCGGCAAACAGGAGATCGCGCGTGACCGGGACGAGCGGGCCGCCCGCGCCTTCGACTATCAGCAGCCCTTCAACCTGAGGCAATGCGAGACGATCGGGATCGATCGTGACCCGGTCCAGCTCGGCTGCGCGATGAGGTGAAAGCGGCGCGGAGAGCCGATAGGCTTCGGGAAGCGTGCGCGGTGCGCCGAGCGCGCGAACCGTGTCGCTGTCGCTGCCGTCGGCAAGCCCTGACTGGATCGGCTTCCAGTAGGTCGCGTTCAGCGCGACGGCGAGCCCGGCGGCGAACACCGTCTTGCCGACGTCGGTGTCGGTTCCGGTGACGACGATGGCGCGACTCATCTAAGAGCCCGCCTGATCGCCTGCCCCAGGGCGGCTACATCGCGTTCGTCGGCGTTGAGCGTCAGCGAGATACGCAGCCGCGCGGTGCCGGTTGGTACGGTTGGCGGCCGGATACCGCGAACATCGAAGCCGGCTGCCTGCACCGAGCTTGCGACGCGCATCGTCAGGGCGTCATCACCAAGCACCAGCGGCAGGATCTGCGAGCCCGTCGGCGCAACGCCGCTGGGCGCCAGCAGCCGCTCGGCGGCCGCGACTAGCGATCCGAGACGTGTGCGACGTTCGGGCTCGTCTGCGAGGATGCGGAGGCTCTCGCGCACGGCGGCGGCCATCAGCGGGGATGGCGCGGTGGAAAAGATGAAGCTGCGCGCGCGATTAACGACGAAATCACGCAACACCGAGGGCAGGCAAAGCAGCGCGCCCTCGCAGCCAAGCGCCTTGCCGCAGGTGTGCAGGCTTATGACATTGTCGCGCCCGTCGAGATCGGCGGCAAGGCCGCGGCCATCCTCGCCGAATATGCCGGTCGCGTGAGCCTCGTCGACCAGCAGAAAGGCGTCGCGCCGTGCGGCGATCGTGGCCAGTTCGGCCAGCGGCGCACGGTCGCCGTCCATCGAATAGAGGCTTTCCACCGCGATCCATACGCGTCCGCCGCCGCCGGCGCGGCGCCACGCGCCGATCGCGTCGTCAAACGCCTGCGCATCGTTGTGCGCCACGGCGACACTGTCGGCGCGGCCCAGCCGCAGGCCATCATGCACGCTTGCGTGGATCAGCGCATCGTGAACGACGAGGTCACCGCGCTGCGGCAGCGCACCGAACAATGCGAGATTGGCGGCATAGCCGCTGGAAAAGTAGAGCGCTGCATCCGTTCGGAAAAAGCGCGCCGCCTCCGCCTCGAGCGCTTCATGCTCGGCGTCGTTGCCCCGCAGCAACCGCGATCCGCCCGACCCTGTTGCAACACCGCGATCGAGCGCGTCGCGGATCGCCTCCCGGAGCCGCGACGATCGACCAAGTGCGAGATAGTCGTTCGACGCGAAGTCGATGCCGACCCGCGGCCGCAGCGCGCGGAGCCGGTCTCGCGATGCAAGCTGGTCAAGATCGGCACAGTGCGCTTCGAACAACATTGCGCGTCCGTCTAGTTTGTATCGGCAGAGCGTCAAAGGACATTTCCAACTCTCCGGACGGCGCCGAGCGCGAGCTGCGGCCCTGGTCCAGCGGCGAGTGACTTGATGGTCCAGACCGAAGTTGCCGGGGCAGCCTGCAACGCACGTTGCGGCGGCTCAAACTCCCAGTTCGAAGCGAAGTCCGAGGGCCAGGGCATTGTGCAGAGTTCGCTCGCCGCTCGGGTGAATGACATATTGCACGTCAGGCTGCACGGTAAGGAAGTGCGTGACGGCGCGTCGGTACGTCAGCTCGATGACGTTCTCCGCAGGACCGACCCGCACGCCGCTCGCCGCCTGCAAGCGGCGGTAGCCGTCGCTGAACGCGGCATGCGCGAAGGTGAGGCCGACGCGATCCTCGCCACTGGCGATGACCCCAGTGTAGACTAACCCTCCGCCGACATAGCGATCAATCCGGTTGAAGCGAGAGGCAGCGATGCCGGCCTGCACGAATGCGGCGAGGCCGCGCTTGTCGTCCGGCAAGTCACCGAAGGGACGCGTCACTCGGCGCTCGATAACGGCGTATCCACCCTGGTTGCCGCGTCTTGACTGGTCCGAGCCGGTCGCCGACCACGGCGGAAAGCGCGAGCTGTAACGCCAATAACCAATCGTGACGTTTGCGGGCGCTCCCACATAATCCACCTCGACAACGCCGAGTACGCCATCTCTGCGGCTGAGGCGGATCGAGGTGCGCTTTGGATGATCCGGCTCATCGGGAACCCCATCGAGCATGGCTGCGCGTGCCGTCAGCCGATCGGTGAGCTTGTACTCGCCCCGGATCGCCAGCGACGTGTAAGGGAAGATCGAAGGGCCATTGCGGCCGGACTGGCCGAACTCGGGTCCAATCCCATGCGATGATAGCAGCGACAAGGAGCCGACATTGGTGGTGTCGAATTCTGAGTTCAGATCGTACAGCCCAAACTTGATCGAGGCACGGTCGCCGGCAAGACGCTGTTCGATCCAGGCCTGGTAGAGCCTGGCTGCCCGGATACCCGTCTCGATGTTGGAGACGGTCTGCGCATCGCCGACCAGATCGCCCGAAAACGCGTGGCCATTGTTGTACAGGCCGTAGACGAACAGCGTGGCGCCATGCCAGCCAAACGCCCGCTCCGCGTCCACCATAAGCGTGATGTCGAGATTATCGAGGTATCGCTCGCCTCGGCGAATTCCGCCGCCGGCATTGCGCCATGACTCGCCGATGTAGAGCACCGATAGATCGACCGCGCGCGGTTCCTTTCTCTCCTGAACGACAGCCAGCGTGGCCGTACCTTCGTGTGGCGCGGTCGGATCAGGGGCGCCGGGTACGCCCTGCTCGGCGGCCGGATTGGTTGAGGTGGACTGCGCGAATGCCGCGGACGGCGGTGTGACGCATGTGAAAGCGAACCACAATCCAACGACATGCAAACGTGAGAAGCGGCAATTCCGGTTGACTGGTTGGCGGTCCATAGCTTCACCCATGTCCGATCTGCGAGCGCCGCGGCGCGAGACGGTGATATTCGCGACAGTGTAGACGAGCGCACCGCCGAGGAAGCCGGCGGTTGAACCGAAGCCGCCTTTGGCGGACGCTTCGTCCATTAGGTAGAAGGCGACGGCGGAGATCAGCACACCGGAGCCGATCGCCATGATCGCTGCAATCAGGCGCTGCGGAAGCCGTACCAATAGCCGACGGTAGCGCCGAGCAAGAGCGCCGATCCGCCGACAAACCCCCAAAACCCTGCTTGTAGCGCCCCATGCATGGCCACCCCGACTAAACCCTCGGCGACCGAATGCGCCAAAGCGGGAGGCCGTCAGAGCCTGCTATGCGGCTCGGAGGACAGTACCGCAACGGCTTCTGCGAAGGTCCTGCATACCAAGCGCGCTCCGTGCGTTACTACTCGAAGTTAAGGACATTATCAGATGTATAAGAAGCGTCGACATCAAGCAGGAGTGTGGGGGACCGACATTCGTGGCGCAGGTTGTGTGGCGAAATCTCGCTAGTGATCAATGAATGTCGAACGATAGTGGTATCCGTAGCGTGGTGCGCAAGTCAGTTGCATCGTCAGTCGCACCCATCTCAACATTCCAGTTGATCGTTGTACGCGGGCTCGTTCGGTAGCTAACGCCGAACAGCAGTCGTCCAAGCTGTAGGTCGCGTGTACGTATGGTCATCGGGTCACTAACCGTGCCGCTCTGAGGGTCAATTGTCCTGAGGCGGGTCTTAGTCCCAAGCGCCAGCGTGTGGGCGTAGCCAAGGCTAATCGATGTACGGGGGTTGAGAGAAATCGCAATCCCAAGGCTGGCCGCGGGCTCGCCACCCGGCGTCACGCGATCGACAATTGCCGACCCGATCTGCCGTCCAATTCGACGACCGAAGTTGAAGGTGTACCCCACAGTGCCGAAAAGCACGGCAGGATCTGTGGGCAGGATCGCGGTTATGTTAGGCGTAATGCCCCAAAAACCAGCGCCAGTTGCAGCCCTTAAGGGATTCCCAAGCGGGTCTCGCGGAACACCGAAAGGATCTGTGC
>CAXTTP010000095.1:0-9309 GCA_964247195.1 uncultured Sphingomonadaceae bacterium | reverse complement strand
AGATCGAGCTTCAGCGGCGGCCGCGGCGCCGGCGGCGGGGAATGCGAGACGAGCAGCGGCAGCGCGCTCGCCCGCGGCGCCGCCGACCGGCCGGAGCGGAGAGCGAGGCGATCCGCCTCGGACGGCTCGACGCGGCGGATGCGGACCTTCGTCGGCGGCCCGTGCAGCATGTCGAGCGCCCTCGCCGCGCCTTCCGAAAGATCGATGAGGCGGCCGGCCACGAACGGCCCGCGATCGTTGATGCGCACCAGGAGCGAGCGCCCGGTCTCCAGCACGGTGACCTCGACATAGCTCGGCAGCGGCAGGGTCTTGTGCGCAGCGGTGATGCCGTCCGGGCGGAAGGTCTCGCCGTTGGCGGTCCGCTCGCCCGACTCGTGGCCGTACCAGGAGGCGAGGCCGACCTCGTCATAATCGGGCGCGTCGCGCGGCACATAGGTGACGCCCGCCACCGTATAAGGTGCGCCGATCTTCACCGGACCGTCCGGCACGGGCCAGCGCGCGGCGGCACGCTGCGGCCGGTGCGAGCTGGCGACGCGGGCCTGCTGGATGCAGGATCCCAGCGCCAGCGCCATCGCCGACACCAGGATCGCCCGGCTAGCGCGAGACCGCATCGGCAAGCAGCCCGACCGAGAGCGCGTAGAAGTTCGAGCAATTGTAATCGAGGATGACGCGGTAGTTGCCGGTGAGCAGATAGGCGGTCGCGGTGGGGCCGTCCGGCTCGATCAGGCTGGCGAACTCGCCGTCCGCCGGAACCGGATAGCCGACCGGCTGCACCCCCAGCCGACGCCATTCCGCGATCGTCAGCCAGCGGCTCTGGCGATCGTGGACGCGCGGGCAACGCGGCGAGACCAGGCGGGACCGGACGCTGCCGCGGTCGAGGTCGGCGGGAACTCGCGCCGCGACGCCCCAGGGCACGTTCGGCTTCCACCCGGCGTCGAGCAGATAGGCGCCGATCGACGCGAGCGCGTCCGCCTCGCTGGTCCAGATATCGGCCTTGCCGTCGCCGTCGCCATCACGGGCGATGCGCAGGTAGACGCTCGGCAGGAACTGCGGATAGCCGGTCGCCCCTGCCCAGCTCCCCTTGAGCCGATCCCGCGGCACGCCCTGCTGGAGGAGCTTCAGCGTATCGATGAACTCACTGGTGAAGAGCTCGCGCCGGCGCCCGTCATAGGCGAGCGTCGCCAGAGACCGCAGCAGATCGAAGTCGCCGGTGAAGCTGCCATAGCCCGTCTCATGGCCGTAGATCGCCAGCATGATCGATTCCGGCACGCCGGTCGCCCGCTCGATCTGGGCGAGCTTGGGCCGGAGCGCCTGATATTTCACGCGGCCGCGGCCGATCCGATCGGCATCGACATGGCGGACGGCATAAGGCTGGAAGCGCGGGATCGCCGCCGCCGGCGCATTGGGATCGCCGCCGGGCTGATCGCGGTCGAGCGCGATCACGCGCGGATTGTAGGTCAGTGTCGGCAGCGCCGCGTCCAGCGTCGCGGCGCTGATACCGGCCGCCATGGCGCGCGGCCGCAGCCCGGCCAGAAACGCCTGGAAGCCGCTATCTTGCACGCTCACCGCCTCCTGCGCGCGTGCGGGTGCGAACGCATGCGAAGGCAGCAGGACCGCAGCGGCGGCCGCCATAGCCATGATAACAGGGCGCATCTTCATCCCCTCGAGAGAGAGGTAATGCCACAGAGCCGGTTAACGGCCAATCAACTAATGCCGCGGCGCTTCCTGCGGGCTCCACTCCTCTGCTAGGGCACGCCAGCGCCGCCCGCAGCGGCTGCGGACGGGTGGCCGAGTGGTTTAAGGCAGCGGTCTTGAAAACCGCCGTGGGTGCAAGCTCACCGTGGGTTCGAATCCCACCCCGTCCGCCAAGGACGCTTCCAAGTGCTTCCCCGACGAGCTGTGCTGTAGATCACCGCTGCCCGCCCTGCCCTAGAGACATATCGTCCTCTGGCGCGACTCGCGTCGAGGAGATCGATCATGGCAGACGAGAAGAACCCAGCGTCAGAGAAGCCGGCCGCGCTCCCCTGCGCGCCGGTGGAGCTAAGCGACGATGAGGTGGAGGAGGCATCCGGCGGCGCGGGCAAGGTCACCTTCAACCCGTTTCCCATCACCCACAAGATCGACAAGGCATCCCCTTAGATCCCCGGCTCGGCGGTGAGGGTCGGCGTACGCGACCGCCTCACAGCCGGACGCGTACCCCGCCATAAGCCGCCCGGCCCGGCGTCGCGAAGCTGAACACCTCCTCATAATGCTCGCCGAAAAGGTTCTCGATGCGGCCGTAGATCGAGAGCGACTCCGTGATGCGATATTCGGCGGCGAGGTTCACCAGCACATATTCCTGCAGCGACACGCGCACCGGCACGTAGCTCGGGTCGGTGTAGGCGAAGTCGTCCTGGCGGCCATTGAAGCGGACGGTAAGCGTGCCCGAGAAGCGCTCGTCGGGGCTGAGCGCGGTCACGTTGAGGCTGCCGATATGCTTCGGCCGGCGCACCTCGGCGAGACCCACCTCGCGCGCGTGCAGATAGGTGTAGGCGAGGTCGAAGCGGAGCGCCGGGATCGGCCGCGCAGAGGCGAACACCTCCAGCCCCCGCTGCTTCGACACGGAGGTGCGGTTGCCCGGAGTCGCAATATAGTCCGGCGCCGGATAGTCGGTGAAGATCTCGTCGGTCAGGCGATTGTCGAACCAGGTCGCGCCAATGGTGGCGCGATGGCCGGCGAAGTCCTGCTCGGCGCCCGCCTCCCAGCCCTTCGACTTCTCGGGCTTAAGATTCGGATTGCCGATGTAATTGCCATCCGAAAAGCCGAACAGCTCGTAATAGCCGGGGTTCTTGACGCCGGTGCCGTAGGCGCCGTGCAGGCGGGTGCCTTCGGCCAGCTTGTAGCTCGCCTGGGCGCGCCAGGTGGTGGTGTCGGCGAAGCGGTCGTTCTCGTCGCGGCGCAGCGATCCGCCGAGCGCCAGCGCGTCCGCGATCGTCAGCTCATATTCGCCGACGATGCCGACATTGTCGGTGTGGCGCCGGCCCTGGAAGACGAACGGCGAAGGCGTGGTGTTCTCGAACTCCTCGCGCTCGACGTCGACCGCGCCGGTGAGGCGGTGCCGCACGGTGTCGCTGCCGAAGCGCAGCGCGCTCTCGAACGATGCCTTGTAGCGGCGCCCCTTGTCGCCGGAGGGGCCGGTCGACGGATCCTCGCCGTGGCGGGTGGTGTCGGCGAACTGGCCGGAAAGCGCATTGGTCCAGCGGCCGTCGAGCAGCGAAAGCTCGCCGCGGACCAGGCCGTAGAACGCCTGGTTGCGGAAGTGCGCGCCCGGGCTGTCGACGATGTAGCCGAACCGCGGGCTGGCCGGATCGCTCTCGGTGTCGTTGTTGTCGGCGTCGGTCAGGCTGTAGCGGCCGACCGCGGTGAGCTTGAGCGGTCCGCCGTCGGTCCAGCTCAGCTTGCCGCTCGCGCCGATGCTATCCGATCCGATGTTGCGGGTCCCGCCGCGCGCGGTCGGCGTGCCGCTCGTGTGGAAGCCGGACGCGGAGAGCGCATAGTCGAGGTTGCCCGCTACGCCCGCCGCACGCGCCCCGCCGGACGCGGTGCCGAACGATCCGCCCTCCGCACGTAGCGAGATGCCGGGCGCCTCGCGGCCGGTCAGCGTGATGTACTGGATCACGCCGCCGATCGCGTCCGATCCATAGAGCGCCGATTGCTGGCCGCGCAGCACCTCCACCTTCGCAGCTTCGTCTGCGATCAGCGTGCCGAAGTCGAATTCCCCATCATAGGGATCCGACGCCTTGATCCCGTCGATCAGCACGAGGACGTGGTTGCTCTCGCTGCCGCGGATGCGGACCTGGGTGAGGCCGCCGATCGCGCCGACACGGCTGACCGCGATGCCCGGCACGTCGCGCAGGATGTCGGAGACGATCCGCGTCTGGCGCTGGTCGAGCGCGGCGGCGTCGAGCACCGTCACCGATGCGCCGAGCTGGTTGGTCGGCACCGCGTCGCCCGAGCGGGATGCGGTGACGACGATCGTGTCGCCGTTGGCGTCGATTGTCGGCTGGGTCGGATCGCTCTGCGCGAGCGCGGGCGCGCTCGCGAAGGCGAGCAGGCTGATAAGATATCGGTTCATGCTGTCACTGGCTCCCCGGCTGGCGTGACCGCACGGCCCATGCCGCACGGCTCGTCGCTCAGACGGGCAACCGCGCCCCGGCCATCCCCTGGACCAAGGCAAGAGCGACCGTTACGCCGGCAGGTCTCCTGGCTCGCGGGTCAAGGCGTGATGCACGCCTTCCCAGGCCGCTTCGGCCCAGTGGCTGCCGGCCCGCGGTCGTCCGCGAACCGGCCTGTGCATCATGCTCGCCGCTTACAGTTGCAGGGACAGCCGCGGATTTGGGAGGATCCCTCCCGCACCGCATTCCCGTTTCAGCCCCTTGCGGGGCACCGGCGCGATCATGCGCCCTGGAAGGACGCGCGCTTCCCTTAGGCGAGCATCGACGATCCGCCAACCGGGCTGTGCGTGATTTTCCGCCGCGCCCCGTTTCTGGCGGCAGAGTTAGTCAAGCGCGTGCAATTGTCGCGCAAAGTCGCGCGCCCGCGCGACATAGCCGTCGGCCGAGGCGCGGAGCTTCATCCGCGCGGCCTCGTCGAGCGTGCGGACTACCCGGGCCGGACTACCGACGATCAGGCTGCCGGGCGGGAACGTCTTGCCCTCGGTCACCAGCGCGCCGGCACCGATCAGGCAATTGTCGCCGATCACGGCATGGTTGAGCACGGTCGCCCCAATGCCCACGAGCACGTCGTCGCCGATCGTGCAGCCGTGGAGGATGGCGTGGTGGCCGATCGTGCAGCCGGCGCCGACGGTCAGCGGCGCGCCAGGATCGGAGTGCAGCATCGCACCCTCCTGGACGTTGGTGCGGTCGCCGAGCAGGATCGGGGTGTTGTCGGCACGGATCACGGCACCGAACCAGATGCTCACGTCGCGGCCGAGCCGCGCATCGCCGATCACATGCGCGCCGGGCGCGATCCAGCACGACCCGTCCGGCGGCAGCGTCGGCGCGCTGTCGCCGATCGCATAGCGCGTCATCCTGCCTTCGCCTCGGCGACCCGATCGCACACCCGCTGACCTCCCCTCGCCGCTGTCGGACGCCTTTTAGTGCCGCCGCCGGGCAAGTCACGCCGACGATGGCCACGTCCGCCTCTAAGGGCACGCCAGGGCGTCACGCAGGCGTTCGGCGAGATCGCCGTGCGGCTCGGCGATCGCCGAGCTCAAGCCAAGCCATCCCGCCATCTCGTTGAGCGATGCCGCGAGCCGCTGAGCGGTCTCCTCCGGCGCGCCCGGTTCGGCATGCGCGCTCTGTACCCGGAGCAGTCCGGCGTGGCGATCGGCCTTGAGGTCGACGCGCGCGACGATCGCTTCGTCGAGCAGGAACGGCAGCACGTAATAGCCGTGGCTGCGTTGCGCCGCCGGCGTGTAGATGCCGATCCGGTAGCGGAACGAGAACAGCCGCTCGGTGCGCTCCCGCTCCCAGATCAGCGGGTCGAACGGCGCGAGCAGCGCCTGCGCGCGGATCCGGCGCGGACGCTGCGCGCCGGGATCGAGATAGGCTTGCTGGCGCCAGCCGGCCACGGCGACCGGCACGATCGCGCCTTCCTCGACCAGCTCGGCGATGTGCGGCAGGGCATCGGCGGGTTTCAGCCGGAAATAGTCGCGCAGCTCGCTTGCGGTCGCGATGCCCAGCGCGCGCGCCGAGATCCGCAGCAGTTCGCGCTGCGCATCCGCCTCGGTCGGGGTCGGCAGCGCCAGCGTCGCGGCGGGGATCACCCGCTCCGGAAGGTCGTAGACGCGCTCGAAGCTGCCTCGCCGCGTCGCCGTCGTGATCCGGCCGGACCAGAACAGATATTCGAGCGCGCGCTTGGTATCGCCCCACGCCCACCAGCCGCCTCGGCTCTTGCCGGCATCGATGTCCGAAGCGCCGAGCGGCCCTTCCGCCGCGATCCGCGCTAGCACCGCTTCGGCCTCGCCGCGCCGCTCGCCGGCGAAGGGTCGCAGCCCGCCCCAGATACCCTCGCCGCGTTCCGCCCGCGCCATCCGCCAGCGCAGCAGCGGGTGCAGTTCGAGCGGCAGCAGCGATGCCTCGTGCGCCCAATATTCGAACAGCCGCCGCGGCCTCGCCCAAGCCGCTGTGTCGAGCAGCGCGCGGCGATAAGGCCCGAGGCGGGCGAAGAGCGGCAGGTAATGCGCGCGGGAGAGGACGTTTACGCTGTCGATCTGGAGCAGCCCGAGCCGGTCTATCGCCTGCAGCAGCCGGCCGCTTCCTATTGTCCCGGCAGGACGCGGGCGCGCGAATCCCTGCGCGCCGAGCGCAATGCGGCGGGCGGCGGCGACCGATAGCGATGCTGTGATCATCGTCACTGCGACTGCCCAAGCACGCCCCTAAAGACAAGCCGGGCAGTGCGGTCTCGCACGCCCGCTTCTTTGACTTGATTGCGTCGACGCCGTAACGTCGTCGCCTTAAAACGGTAGGGGTGGATCGACGATGAAGCGGCTTCACGGATGCGTCACAGCGGCCCTGGCGATCACCGCGGCCGTGCCCTTTTCGCCCGTCTCGGCACAGGCCGCGGACCAGCCGGACGCGATCGTCTGCCAGCTTCTCGACAATTGCAGCGACAGTGCTTCGGCGACGCCCGATCCCGACGAGCCGCGGCCCGTCCGCCGCGGCGAGACGCGCGGCTTCAGCCTCGCCCGCCCCAAGTCGGTCGAGGCGGTGCAGGCCGCGCCGACGTCCACCTTCGTGCCGGCGACTCGCAAGGGCGCGATGGCGTCGGCCCCGACCCGCGCGAGGCCGAAGCCGTCTGCCACGCCGCACGGCCAGTACGACCTGCGCGTCGCGTTCCTGACCGGCTCGGCCGACGTCAATCCGATCAGCCGCGATCAGGTCAACGCGTTCGCCACCGCGCTCAAGGATCCCCGCCTCGCCGAGCGACGGGTGCGGATCGAGGGCCACACCGATTCCGTGGGCAGCGCCGCGAAGAACCAGGACCTGTCCGAGCGCCGTGCCAAGGCGATCGCGGATATGCTGGCGTCGAACGGCGTGGACACGTCGCGGCTGGACGTGAAGGGCTATGGCTCGAGCAAGCCGCTGCCCGGCACCTCGGCCAGCAACGGCGTCAACCGCCGCGTCGTCGCCGTCCTCGTCAACTGATCTTCCGCCGCTGCCGCCACCCGGCAGCCGGCCTGTTCTCGCGTTGTCCCGAAGCCGGCGCGGCCTGACGCCGGCGGGAGCGTCGCGCTCCCTCCCTTCACGGGGGAAAAATGGCCGAAGCGCGCGCTGCCGATCCCGATTCACGCTTTCGCCCGGCGACCACGCTTGCCGCCGCCCTGGTCGCCGTGCTGGTGATCGTGCCGCTCGGCCAGCATGGCCTCGCCTTCGCCGGGAGGATGCCCGCGCTGGCGGTTCTCGGCCCGGCTGCCGAGGAGGCTCTGTTCACGTTCCTGCTGTTCGGCGCTTTGCTCGCGGTGGCGATGGTCGGCCTCCGGTTCGACGGGCGTCCCGCCGGCGCCGCGCTCGCCGGGCCGGCGCCGTTGCCGATGGCCTCGGTCGGCACCGGCATAGGCCTGTTCGGCTTGCTCACGGCCACCGGCTATGCGGGGCTCGCCGCGATGCTGCATCCGGGCGGTGGCCACACTGCCGGCGGCGCGGCGGCGATGACGATCGGTACGCTCGTCATCCTGTTCCAGTCGGCGGTCGAGGAGATCTACTTTCGTGGCTGGCTGCAGCCGGCGCTGATCCGCGCCTGGGGGCAGGCGGCCGGGCTGCTGGTCGCCGCTGCCGCCTTCGCCGCGCTCCACATCGCCGGCGGCGCACGCGGGCCGCTGACGCTGGTCAACCTGTTCCTCGGCGGCGTGCTGTTCGGCCTGCTGGCGCTGCGCAGCCGCGGCCTCGCGGCGCCGGTCGCCGCGCATTTCGCCTGGAACTGGGCCGAGCAGATCCTGCTCGGGCTCGATCCCAATCCGGGCGTTGGCAGCTTCGGCGCGGTCTACGACCTCGATCTCGTCGGCAGCGCCTGGTGGGGCGGATCGGACGAGGGGCTGAACGCCAGCATCGCGATCAGCTTCGTGCTGGTCGCCCTGATCGTGCCGGTCGCCGTCTGGCGCGGCCGCCCCGCCGCCTGAGCTAGCGCGCCTGGTTGGCGCGGGCGACGTCGATGCGGTCGCGTTCCTTGGCGAAGGCGATCAGCGCCGACCCGCTTAGTGTCTGGCCAGACTCGGTCTGGATGCCGGCGGGATCGACGGGCTCGTTGTCGATATGGACCTCGTAGTGGAGGTGCGGGCCGGTCGAACGGCCGGTCGTGCCGATCTCGCCGATCTGCTGCCCCTGGACAACGCGCGACCCGGCGACGAAGCCGGGCATGTAGCGATTCATGTGCATGTAGACCGTCTCCCAGCCATTATCATGCTTGATCTTGGCCCAGTTGCCGGCGGTCGCCGACGGCGAGGCGAGCTCGACCACGCCATTGCCAGAGGCGTAGATCGGCGTGCCGATCGGGGCTGCGAAGTCGATGCCCTTGTGCTGCTTGAGGAAGCCCAGCACCGGGTGGACGCGCATGCCGAAGGTCGAGGAGACGCGCGCGCCGTCGACCGGCGTGCGCATCAGCGAGCGGACGATGCTCCGGCCGCTCGAATCGAACCATTGCGGCTCCGTGCCCCCGGCCGACTTGAAGCGGTAGACGCTGCTCGACTTGGTGGCGGTGGTGAGCGACGCGAACAGCAGCGTCGGCGCGCCGACCGGCTCGCCGTTGGCGTTCACCTCCTGCTCGAACGCCGCCTCGAACGCGTCGCCGAGATGGACCTCGCGCTGGAAGTCGAAATCGAATGCCAGCGCCTTGGCGAAATCAGGGATCACGCTGTCGCTGATGCCGGCGGCGACCGCCGAGGAATAGAAGCTGTCGGCATCCATCGTGCCGTGGCGGACGATCATCTTCGCGCTGAGCTTGGCCGCGACCCGCGAGGCCGCGAAGCGCCCATCCGCGCCTGCCGACACGACCGCGCCGGAACTGTCCGGGTTGGAAGCCTCGAGCCGCTCCAGCACCGGCTTGCCGTCGGCGGAGGCGATCGTCAGCACCGCGCGGATCTCGCCCTTGGCGTCGAGCGCGCCGATCGCCGCTGTCGCCGCGGCGGCGGCCTCGGCCGGGGCGATGCCGTTGGCCAGCAACGCCGATCGCAGGTCCGCCGGTCCGGAGAGGACCAGCGTACGATGGCTCAGCCGCGGCGCTGGCGCCTGTGCCGCCGCGACCGCCCCGGGCGTGGCGACGGAGCCGGCATCC
>CAXTTP010000094.1:8241-9309 GCA_964247195.1 uncultured Sphingomonadaceae bacterium | reverse complement strand
GCCGTGGAACGAGCCGGCAAAGCCGATCACGTCGATCCGCTCGGGAGAGCCGCCGACCGCGTGATAGCGGCGCGCCGTCTTGATCGCGCATTCGATCGCCTCGGATCCCGAATTGCCGAAGAACACGACCTCGGCGAAGCAGGCCTCCGTCAGGCGCCGCGCGAGCTCCTCCTGGCCCGGAATGCGGAAGATGTTCGAGACGTGCCACAGCGTCTCGGCCTGCGCCTTCAGCGCGGCGACGAGCACCGGATTGGCATGGCCGAGCGCGTCGGTGGCGATGCCGGAGACGCAGTCGAGATAGGCGTTGCCGGCGGTATCCCACAGCCACGCGCCCTGCCCACGCGCCACCGCCAGCGGCGCGCGATTGTACACACCCATCAGATCGTCGGCCATCGTCACACCCCTTACGCCGCTTTGGTCATCGCGAAGATGCCGCTGGCATTGCCGCTGTCGAAGCCGAGATCGAGCTCTCCCGTCGCCGGATCGACGGCGCGGGCGATGAACTCGTAGAAGGAGCCCGGCACCGCCTGGACGAGCTCGGCGCCGTCGTCCGCGACGAAGCTGCGCTCGACCAGGTCGGCGCGCAGCGCGGTCTGGCGGACCCGGCCGCTGGCCGATACCTCGACCTTGTCCTTGATCGGCCGGCCCGCGGCGCGAAGCGCATCGGCCAGCGCTTCCACGTCGGCGACACGATCCGTCGCATGGTTGAAGGCGTTGCCTTCGGTGGCGATCCACGCCGCCTCCGCGGACTGGGCGAGCAGCACGCGATAGTCGGCGTGGCGGACGGGACCGTGCTGGCGACCGAAGGCTGCGGCAATCACGGGCAGGGCGGCAGCGGCGCGCTCGACCGCGACACTGCCCTGCCCGGCAAAGTCGGCAAGCAGCGCCTGCGTCGCGGCGTTCAGCGGATCGCGCGAGGTGCCGAACACATTCTGGGCGGCACCAGCGAAATCGGCGTCGAAGCGATCGACGTGCAGTTCGCTCACGAAGAATTGCGGGATCGCCTCCGGGTAGTCGAGATGACGGTAGCCGCGGCCGGTCATCTTCAGCCCGGGCAACGGATAGACC
>CAXTTP010000094.1:0-8231 GCA_964247195.1 uncultured Sphingomonadaceae bacterium | reverse complement strand
GAGCAGTCTGGCGAACGCCGCCTCGCCCGCCGGGAGCGCGCCGGTGAGTCCATCGGCGAAACGGATCGTGCGCAGCGCACCGTGATCGAAGCGGACCTTGCCGCCGGCGGCGAGGCGTTCGGCGACATAGGCAGCGCCGCTCGGCACGCGCGCGAGCAGGTCGTCGAACAGGACGAGGTTGAGCGCCATGGCAAAGGCGCCGCGCGACGACGTCGCATCGCTCTCGGCCAGCAGCGCCGGGTCGATCGCCAGCGTCGTCAGCAGCTCTTCGGCGCGGGCTTCGCCGAGCGTGGCGCCGACCAGCCGCGCAATCGTTCCCTTATTCTCAACCGGCATGAGCTTACCCCGCGCGAAGATGTTCGCTAATTCTCCACAAACCGAGGGCGGGTGCAAACGATAAGGGATCATCAACTCATGCGTGATTGGAATGATTGAGGCGCGCCGACTGCTGCCGCCGATCGGTGCACTGGCAAGCTTCGCCGCCGCGGCCCGCCACGGCAGCTTCTCGCGCGCCGGCGACGAGGTGGGGCTGACCCAGAGCGCGGTCAGCCGCCAGGTGGCACTGCTCGAGGACTGGCTGCAGACGCCGCTCTTCGCGCGCGTCGGCCGCAGGGTGGTGCTGAACGCGGCGGGGCGTGCCTATGCCGAGGCGGTCGCGCCGGCGCTGGATCGGATCCGCAGCGCAACCGGACGGCTCGCGGCGCGCCGCCCGGATGGCGAGCTCACCATCGCCACGCTGCCGAGCTTCGGCATGCGCTGGCTCGCGCCGCGGCTGCCGGGGCTGAGCGCCAGGCATCCCGAGCTCGTCGTCAACTTCGCGGCGCGTTCCCTGCCGTTCGACTTCGCGCACGAGACGTTCGACGCCGCGATCCATTTCGGCCAACCGGACTGGCCGGGCGCTGCGCACGAGTTCCTGTTCCGCGAGGTGGCGGTGCCGGTCTGCTCGCCGGCATGGCTCACCGCCAACCCGATCGCAGCGCCGGAGGATCTCGCCGCCAAGCCGCTGCTTCACCTCTCTACCCGCGGCGATGCCTGGCGGCGCTGGTTCGAGGCGGCTGGCATCGCGTCGCCCGACCGATCCGGGCCGAGCTTCGAACATTTTCTCATGCTGGCCCAGGCGGCTGCGGCTGGCGCCGGGGTGGCGTTGGTCCCCAGCTTCCTGATCGCGCCCGAGCTTGCCGCCGGCGCGCTGGTCGCCGCGCTCGACCGGCCGCTGGCGACCGCCGGCGCTTACTATCTGGTCTATCCGGAGGCAGTCTGCAACCCGACGCTGCGTGCCTTCGCCGACTGGATCGGCGGCGAGGCGCGGGCGGTGGAGGCGGCGGTCGCCGGCGACGACCGGCCGGCGCTCACGCCCGGCGTAGCATCCGCGCCATAAAGCCTCGATCGGAAAGGATTTCCCTCGCCGCGTTGTGGCCGGGCGCGCCGGTGACGCCGCCGCCGGGGTGGGTACCGGCGCCGCACATGTAGAGGCCGCGGATCGGCCCGCGATAGGCGCCATGGCCGAGCATCGGGCGCGCCGACCAGAGCTGGTCGAGCGTCATGTTGCCGTGCATGATGTCGCCGCCGACCAGCCCGAACTTGCGCTCGAGATCGAGCGGCGAGTGGATCTGGCGCGCGATCACCGATGCCGCGAAGCCGGGAGCATGCCGGTCGACGGTGGCGATGATCAGGTCGGCGGCCGCCTCGCGTTCGTCGTCCCAGCTGCGACCGTCGGGCAGCTCGGGTGCGAATTGCTGGCAGAACAGGCTCGCAACATGTTGTCCCGGCGGGGCGAGGCCGTCGTCGATCGTGGACGGGATCAGCATCTCGACGATCGGCTCCCTGGCCATGCCGTAGCGCTTCGCGTCGGTGAAGGCGCGGTCCATATAGTCGAGCGTCGGCGCGAGGATGATGCCCGACTGGTGATGCTCGCCGGGCTCGGGGAGCGCGGTGAAGCGCGGCAGTCCGGATAGCGCGACGTTCATCCGGAAGGTCCCCGATCCGGTCTTGAACGATCGGATGCGGCGCAGGAAATCGGCGGGCAGATCGCTTGCCGCGACCATCCGCTCGTATAGCAGGCGCGGGCCGACATTGGCGACGATCGCCTTGCCGATCACCTCCTCGCCACTCTCGAGCCGGACGCCGACCGCCTTGCCGCCGTCGACGAGCACGCGCGACACCGGCGCCTCGATGCTGATCTCGGCGCCGGCGGCACGCGCGACCTTCGCCATCGCCTGGGTGATCGCGCCCATGCCGCCGACGGCGTGACCCCAAGCGCCCTTCTTGCCGTTGACCTCGCCGAAGACGTGGTGGAGGAGGACGTAGGCCGAGCCCGGCGTGTCGGGACTCGCATAGTTGCCGACCACCGCGTCGAAGCCGAACGCCGCCTTCACCGCTTCGCTGTCGAACCAGCCGTCGAGGAAGGTGCGCGCCGACTTCACGAACAGGTCGAGCGTGTCGCGCTGCCGCTCGATGCCCATTCCGGCCAGCCGCCGGCCCTGGCGCATTGCATCGACGAGCGACTTGATGCCGTCGCCGACATTGGGCGGCGTTTTCAGCGACAGGTCGCGGAGCACGTCGGCGACGCCCTCCAGCGATTTATAGTAAGCGGGAAGAGTATCGGCATCGCGATTGGAAAACTTGGCGAACTCGGCCTGGGTGCGCTCCAGCCCGCCGCCCAGCTTGAGATAGCCGCCGTCGGGTTGTGGCAGGAAGTTCGAGATCGGCCGCTCGATCACGCGGTAGCCGTGATCGGCGAGCTTCATGTCGGCGATCACTCTCGGATTGAGCAGGCTGACGGTATAGCTCGCCACCGAGTTGCGGAAGCCGGGATGGAACTCCTCGGTCACGGCTGCGCCGCCGACGATGGCGCGACGCTCCAGCACCCTGACCTTGAGGCCGGCGCGGGCGAGATAGAAGGCGCAGACGAGGCCGTTGTGGCCGCCGCCGATGACGACGGCGTCATAGCTCTTGGTCATCGTGCGCCTTCCCGGTCTTTGGCGGCGGGGCTTCGGGGAGCGGCGCCGTCGTGCTCGCCATGAACGTCCTCGCGATGTGCTTTACGGACGTGAGGCGATCGGCCGGCCGAGGCAAGCGCCAATCAGGCTTCCGGTCGCGGCGACGGCGCGAGATCCGGCGGCGACAATGGCTTGGCATGCGCGGCTGCCGCCGCGGCGCGCCGTCGCATCATCGCCGCCGCCACGGCGGCGGCAAGTGCGGCCTGGATCACGGCTGCCGAGAGCGGCAGGAAGCGGATGTCGCCGGCCATCAGCATCGCCGCGACAGGCGGTCCGACGCAGGCGCCGACCGCGTAGGCAAGGACGAGGCCGCTGCTCAGCGCGATGCGTTCGCCCGGATCGGTATCGTCGTTGGCGAGCGCGACCAGCAGGCCGTAGATCGGCAGCAGGAACGCGCCGAGCAGGAAGGAGCCGGCCGTTGCCAGCCAGAAGCCGGGTGCCGGCGGCACTGCCAGCGCGAGCGCGAAGGCCGCGCTGCCGACCGCCGCCGACAGGATCGCCGCGCGCCGGTCGAAACGGTCGGACAGGACGCCGAGCGGCCATTGCGACACCGCGCCGCCGATCATGTGGGCGGCCATGAACGCCGCGATCTGCGCCACGCCGAGCCCGATGCCGCGCGCGAACAGCGGCCCGAGCGCGAGGAAGATCGCCTCGCTCATGCCGAACAGGATCGTGCCGATAGCGGCGAGCGGCGCTGCCCGGAGCAGCGGCATCGGCCGCAGCCGGGCTGTCGTCTCGAGCGCGTCGTCGCCGGTCGGCAGGCCATGGTGCATCGCCGCTGCCAACGCTACCAGCGCCGCCGCCACCAGGAAGGGCAGGGCGCCGCGAACGCCGAGCGCGCCGACCATCGCCTCGCCGGCCACGAGCGCGCTTTGGCTGACGATCAGATAGGCGGACAGCACGCGTCCCCGGTTGGCGTCCGCGCTCTGCATGTTCAGCCCCGCCTCGACGAGGATGTACAGGAGCGCGAAGCCGATGCCGGCGGCGAAGCGGAGCACGCCCCACGCGAGCGGATCGGGCAGAACGGGAAGCATCGCCACCCCGCCGGCGGCAAGCGCCGCCGCCAGCGCGAACGTGCCGCGCCGGCCGATCCGCGCGACCAGCGGCGGCCCGAGCCACGGCCCGGCCAGGAAGCCGAGATAATAACCTCCCGCGATCCGGCCGATGGTAGCGGCATCGAAGCCCGCCAGCGCCGCGTGTAGCGGCACCAGCGTCGTCAGCATGCCGATCGCCACGAGCATGGCGGCGACGCTGGCGATCAGTCCTGCGATGATCATCGCCGGGTGAAACTGGACGGGCGCAGATAGTGCAGCAGGATGGCGCTTCCGAGCGGCGGCAGCCTATGGATCGGGGGCTCGGAAGGTCCGGTTGAGCGCCTCGACGACCTCCGCGATCGGCTCGATCACGGTGACGCTGCGGCCTTCGCTGAAGCGGATGCGGGTGCCGTCGGTGACCGGCGAGATGAAGCTCACCTGTGCGGCATTGACGGCGGTCTCGACGCGGTCGACGCTGGTTAACATCACGAGCATGGCTTCCTCCCTGTCCGGCCGGAGCAGGGTAGGGCGGCCGGGCCTCGATTCGTAGCCCGTCTCGCCGCCGCCAGAGCTTCGCATCGCCCCGCCGCCATGATAGCAGGCGCCCGCGTGGCATCATGTCCTCCACATGGCGACTGCCGGTAGCGACGAGGAGACGCAGGCGCGATGATGATGCTTCAGGCGGCGACGGCGATCGAGATCAGCGTGGGCGACGTGCGCAGCGATCGCGGCCGCGTCCATGTCGACATCTGTACCGAGGCCAGCTTCCTCAAGGACTGTCCCTATTTCGGCGAGGCGCCGGCGAAAGCGGGCACCACGATCGTCGTCGTCCGCGGCGTTCCTCCGGGGCGCTATGCGGCGCAGGGCAGCCACGACGAGAACGGCAACGGCAAGGTGGATCGCGGGCCGTTCGGCATACCCAAGGAGGGCGTCGGCTTCTCCAACGATGCCAGAATCCGGATGGGACCGCCGACGTTCGGGGAAGCGGCGTTCGAGCATGGCGCGACGCCCCAGCGCATCGGCTTTCACCTGCGCTATTTCCTGCGCTGACCGGCGATGGCGATGGTCGCCTTGACCGGCCCGGTCGCGCTGGCCTGTCGCCGGCCGCTGGCGACGCTCCTGATCGCGGCGGCGCTGACGCTGCTGGCGCTGGGCTTCGTCGCGCGCGACTTCCGGATGTCGAGCGACGCGTCGGCGCTCATCTCTGCCGACGTGCCGTGGCGCGCCGCCGAGCGGCGGATGGACGGCGCATTTCCCGGCAATGGCGATGCGATCCTGGTCGTCGTGGACGGCGCGACCGCGGAGCTTGCCGAGCAGGCGACGCGCGCGCTGTCCGTCCGCCTCGCTGCTGACCGAAGCCATTTCAGTTCGGCGACGCGCCCGGACGGCGGCCCCTATTTCGATCGCGAGGGTCTCCTCTTCGCGTCGCGCGCGGAGGTTGCAGCGACCACGGCGCGGATGATTGCTGCGCAGCCCTTCCTCGGGCCGCTCGCCGCCGATCCGAGCCTGCGCTGCATCGCCGACGCGCTCGCGACGATGCTGCGCGGCGTCGCCTCCGGCGAGGCGCCGCTCGCCCGGATCGATCCGGCGATCCGCGGCCTCGCCGATGCGCTGGCGGCGCAGGCGCAGGGGCAGGGCGGCTTCTTCTCGTGGCAGGCGCTGCTGCAGGACGGCAACGGCATGGTCGCGCCGACCCGGCGGCTGATCCTGGTGCGGCCGCGGCTGGACTACGGTGCGCTGATGCCGGGTACGGACGCGAGCGGCGCGATCCGCGCCTACGCCAGCTCGCTGCGCCTCGACGGCGCGCACGGGGTGCGCGTGCGGCTGACCGGCTCGGTGCCGCTCTCCGACGAGGAGTTTGCCTCGCTGGCCGATCGCTGGTGGCTGGTCGCCGGGGCGATGGTGGCGGCGATGCTCGGCACCTTGTGGCTGGCGACGCGCTCGGTCCGCATCACCGCCGCGATCCTGACCACGACGGCGGCGGGGCTGATCGTCACGACGGCGCTGGGGCTGGCCACCGTCGGCCGCTTCAACCTGATCTCGGTCGCATTCATTCCGCTGTTCGTGGGCCTCGGCGTCGACTTCGGCATCCAGCTCGCGGTGCGCTTCCAGGCCGAGCGGCATGGCGGTGCGGCGGCCGACATCGCGATCCGGGTCGCCGCCGAACGGCTCGGGCCGTCGCTGCTGCTCGCCGCCGGTGCGGTCTGCTTGGGCTTCCTCGCCTTCCTGCCGACCGCCTATCGCGGCATCGCCGAGCTGGGCATGATCGCCAGCGCGGGGATGATCGTCGCGCTCGTCGGCAGCCTCACCCTGCTGCCGGCGCTGCTCATGCTGTTGCGCCCGGCGCGGCCACGTGCCGAAGGCGGCAGCCCGGCGCTTGCTCCCGTCGACGCTTTCCTGATCCGCCGCCGGCGGCTGGTGCTGGCCCTGTTCGGCGTGTCGCTCGCGGCCAGCGTCGCGCTGCTGCCGTTGGTCCGCTTCGACTTCAACCCGCTGCACCTGCGCGCAGCCGACGGCGAGGCGATGGCGACGCTCGCTTCGCTGATGCGCGATCCCGATCGCAACCCGAACACCGTCGACATTCTCGTGCCGGACGTGGCGGCGGCGAGGGCGATGGCGGCGCGGCTGGAGCGGTTGCCCGAAGTCGGCCGCGTGGTGACGGTCGAGAGCTTCGTCCCCGATGACCAGCCCGCCAAGCTCGCCACTATCGCCGACGCCCGCGCGCTCCTCGATCTCACGCTCGATCCGTTCGCGCCGCTGCCGCCCCCGAGCGACGCCGAAGTGGTCGCCGCACTCGGACGGACCGCGGCCGCGCTTGCTGCAGCGCCCGGCGAGGGGATGGCGCTGCGCGACGCGCGTCGCCTCGCCGCACGGTTCAGGCTCCTCGCCGCGGCTACGCCGGCCGATCGCGCCGCGGCTGCCGCCATGCTCGTCGCGCCGTTGCGGCTGATGCTGGACCAGATGCGCAGCTCGCTCTCCGCCGGCCCGGTCACGCTCGCCGACCTGCCGCCGGAGGTGCGCCGCGACTGGGTCGCGCCGGACGGGCGGATGCGCGTCCAGGTGCTGCCGAGGGCGGGTTTTGCCGACGACCGCGGCTTGGCCCGCTTCACACGCGCGGTGCTCGCGGTGGCCCCCGATGCGACCGGGGTTGCGGTCTCGACGCAGGGTGCCGCGCATACCGTGGCGATGGCGTTCGTGCAGGCCGGCGTGATCGCGCTGGCAATCGTCAGCCTGCTGCTGCTGGCGGCGCTGCGCGACCTGCGCGAGGTCGCGTTCACGCTGGCGCCGGTGGTGCTGTCCGGCTTCCTGACGCTCGGCACCTGCGTGCTGATCGGCCAGCCGATCAACTTCGCCAACATCATCGCCTTCCCGCTGCTGTTCGGCGTCGGCGTCGCCTTCCACATCTATTTCGTGATGGCCTGGCGGGGCGGGGCGACCGATCTTCTCCAGTCGAGCCTGGCGCGGGCGATCTTCTTCTCGGCGTTGGCGACGGGCACGGCGTTCGGCAGCCTGTGGCTGTCGCACCATCCCGGCACCGCCAGCATGGGCAAGGTGCTGATGCTGTCGCTGGTCTGGACGCTGGTCTGCGCGCTCGTGTTCGAGCCGGCGCTGCTCGGCCCGCCGCGTCGCCGGCCCGCCTGATCAGCGCCCCGCAAGCGTCTTCGCGTCGAGTTCGCTCAGCCGTTTCGCCACTGCCGGCAGCCCGGCGCTGGCTGTCGCCGCGAGGTCGGCGCGCTGGACGGCGAGCTGGCTGACCCCGCCGGAGATCACGTCGATGATCTTCCACGATCCGCCGGCCGCCGGGCGCATCCGGAAATAGAGCGTGTCGCTGCCGCCCGGCGAGGCGATCGTCACCTTGACCAGCCGGTTGTCGCCACGCTCCTGAACCTTCGGGTCGACCAGGAAGCGCTCGCCGCCGAACTTCACGAAATTGCTGGCCAGCGACACCGCCGAGTGGCGGGCGAGCGCGGCGGTGACGGCGCCGCGCTCGGCTGCGCTGGCCGTCGTCCAGCCCGGGCCGATGACCAGCTGCGCGATCGCGGACATGTCGTAATAGGTGCCGACGATGTTCTCGAAGCGATCGGCCCGCGCCTTTAGCGGCAGCCGCTGCTTCATAGTCGTGAGTATGGCGTCGTTGTAACCGGAGATCCGCGCGACTGCGCCGGTATCGGCGGCGGCGGCGACCGCCGGCACGAGC
>CAXTTP010000093.1:0-9490 GCA_964247195.1 uncultured Sphingomonadaceae bacterium | reverse complement strand
CATCAGCGGCTTGAGGTAGGTCTGGGACACGGCCCATTGGAAATGCCTTTGCCCAAGCGATGCGGTGGCATAGTCTGGGAGACCAAGCAGGAGTCTCTACCCATGGAACATCCCGATCCCAATAACCCCGCGCCCGGCGATGAGACCCGCCCCGCGCCCGCAGGTGTGGGCGAGGATTTTTGTCCCAAGTGCGAGGGAAGCGGCAAGGTTGACGGTGAGACGTGTGCCTACTGCTCCGGGCACGGCATCATCCTTGTGGGTATCGCTGGCGCCTGAAGGCTGCCGGCGCGGGTAGGTCGATTCCCCGCCTCTAGCGCCCGCCGGGAAGACGTCGATCCAGCATCGCGCAACCGTCAGGAACCTGCGACCATAGCCGCGTGACGGCGGCCCACCAGAAGAAAGCGACCAGCGTAGCGGTAGCGGCCAAGAAGCTCGCCGCTTCAGCTTGGCAAGCCGCCGTCGAATTTGCCGGTGAGGCCGGCGTGCCTCAACGATCGGGTTGGTGCGCAGGTGAAGCTGTTCGCGTCCATGGCGCAACGGCGTAGACTCTAAGCACGTAGCGCGGTCAGCCCAAGCCTCGGGCGGCGTCTAATAATATACCTCCATACGGCCACCATCCACCAGCATGTACTGGCCGGTAATGTAGCTTGCCCGCGTCGAGCACAGGAAGGTGCAAAGGCCGGCGACTTCGTCCGCCGACCCGAACCGCTTCATCGGAATGCGATCGATCAACCCGGCGACGAAATCCTCGTAGGTCTGGTTCACCGCCTCGGCGCAGGTGCGGAAGAAGCTCTCATATTGCGCGCCGGTGTCGATGAAGCCCGGCGGCACGGTGTTGACGGTGATGCCGTACGGCGCCAACTCGTCGGCCACGCTGCGGCTCAAGCCCAGTCCCGACGGCCGGACCGTGTTGGCGAGCACATAATCGAAGCCCAGCGTCGCGCGGCGGCCCGGCAGGCGGCCATGGCCGGAGCCCACGGTGACGATTCGGCCCCAGCGCCGCTCCTGCATCGCGGGCGTCACGGCGCGGATGAAATGGGCGAAGGTGGTGACCACATTGTAGAAGGCCGCCTCGAAGTCCGCGTCGGCGAAGTCCTGAAACCGGCCGGAGGGCGGAGCGACGGGCGTGAAGATCGCGATGTCCGGCGCGCCGAAGGCGGCCTTGGCGGCATCGACCATCGCCGGATAGGAGCCGAGCTCGGTGAGATCGGCCGAGAAGCCGGTCGCCTCGCCACCTTCCGCCCGGATCGCGGCGACCGTCTGATCGATCCGCTCCTGACCGCGCGCGACCACCACCACCTTGCAGCCGTTCCGGCCGAGATCCTCCGCGATACTGCGGCCGATGCCCTGCGATCCACCGGTGACGAGCGCCACCTTACCCGTGATGCCCAGATCCATTGCCCGCTTCTCCTACCGCTAACTCTACGAAGCGTCCGCGTGGCGCATGGTCCGCTCACCTGCCGCCCGCTAGGCGTCAGGTCACCGCCGACGCCGTGGAAGGACGTGTGGCCGATGTGGCGCCTTGCGCGCCGCCGGCTCGGTCCTCGAACCAACCGGCAGATCATCGGAATGAGCGTTGCCTGCCGCTTACAAATCGAGGATATCGGCCTCATTGCGGGTATAGCTCAATGGTAGAGCACTAGCCTTCCAAGCTTGTGATGCGGGTTCGATCCCCGCTACCCGCTCCAAACGCATCTGCCGTTCTCACCCGCGCCGGATCTTAGGCGGTGGGCAATTTCGCGCTGTGGTCCATCATTCCCACACCCCAGCCGGGCGTCGCCCCGACATAGAGCGCGTTGATGAGAACGGCGCGCCTGGCCGTCTCCGGGTCCTGGTTGATCATCGCCACGAAGGTCGCGAGGCCCATGGCTTCCAGGCCGAAGTTCAGCACCGAGCTCCAGTGGAGCGCCTCATCGAAATAGGCGTCCGACCATTTGTCGTTCGACTCGCCGCCCCACGTGGTCAGCCCATGGAGCACGGCGCGCTTCCAGAGGTCGCGGAGGTTTTCCTGTCCCGCATCGCCCACGATGATCTTCTCGTAGGCGTCCGGATGAGTAGTCACCGCTTTCTCGAAATTGGAGCGCCAGACTTTCAGATATTGCGGTGTCGGCAGGTCATAGTCGACGCGCATGAAATCGCGCGTGTTGATCCGCACCGAGCTCGGCTTGGCGGGCCGCTGCGGGCGCCTCCGGCCGACGGGGGGATCTTCGGTCTTCACGACCTGGACGCCGGCATTGTAGGCCAGTCCATGCACCGGTCCGGTCGTTGAGCTGTCGCGTATGAGGACTGGCAGGATCTTCAGGCAGTTGTCGCTGCCGGCGTTCAGCGCCTCCAGCCGATCGGTCATCTTGTCCGTCATGTCGGTCTGGTTCTTGGCGAGGAACTCGGCCGCATGCTGCAGCATCGCGGCCTGGTTGGCAGGCGCGCTGCCCCATTTATCGCGAAGATTGCGCAGTTCGATGCCGCCCCACACGCTCGAGGCATAGATCGCCCATGCCTGCGCGCCGACGTCTCGGGCACTGACCGTGCCGTCCATGATCGGCCCCGAGAGCCGGTCCGTCATCCAGCCGCTGAGGCCGAGCCAGTAGACCTCCTGACTTGGCAGTTTGGCGGCGATCGGCGCGTACTCTGCAACCAGTGCATCCATGAGCGCCGGCGACTCCGGCATCACCTTGGCCAAGGCCGGGATCATCGGCACGCTACCATCAAACCGAGACATCGCCTTACCTCCTGTCCACCGTGCCGGAAGGGCGCCGGGGCTACGCCGCAGAGACCGTCGGCAGCTTCCTGCCGACATCGAGCATGCCGATGAGCCAGCCGGCGGTCGCGCCCACGTAGAGGGCGTTACCCATGACCGCACGCTTCGCCGCCTCGGGATCCTGGTTGATCACGGCCACGAAGGCGGCAAGGCTTACCGCCTCCAGCCCGAAGTTGAGCGTGGAGCTGTAGCGGAGGCTGTCGTTGAAATATCCCGGGCTCCACTTGCGGATGATGTCGCCGCCCCATGTCTTGTTCCCCAGGAGCACGCCACCCTTCCAGATCTCCCGCAAGTTCATCTCGCCGGGCGCACCGACGATCACCTTCTCGTAGGCGGCGGGATTGGCCGTCACGGCCTTCTCGAAGTTGGAACGCCAGACCTTCAGATAGTGCGGCGTGGGCAGATCATAGTCCACGCGCATGAAGTCGCGTGTGTTGATCCGTACCGCGCTTGGCCTCAGCGGGAATTGCGGCAAGCGCTGGCCGATCGGCGGGTCCTCGGTCAGCACCACCTGCACGCCGGCGTTGTAGGCGGTGGCCTGAAGCGTTCCGGTGGTGGAATTGTCGCGGAACAGCGAGGGGAGGAGTTCGAGGCATTTTTCGCCGCCGCCTGCGAGCGCCGCCAGGCGCTGGCTCATCTTGTCGGCGATGGTCTGTTGCACGCTGGTGAAGGGCGGCGGGAACTTGGCCGCCATCGATTGCAGGAGCGGGGGCATGCCCCAATTGCCCCGAAGCTCCATTCCCCCCCAGCAGCTCGATGCGAACACCGCCCAGGCCTGCGCGCCAACGTCCGCCATGCCGACGGTGCCGTCCATGATCGGTCCGGACAGGCGATCGGTGATCCAGCCGTTGATCGCGAGCCAATAGGTTTGCTGGGATTCGAGCTTGGCCGCCAAAGGCGCGAACTCGGTAGCCAGCGAGTCCATGAGCGGGCCGCTTGCCGGCATCACCTTCGCGAGATTCGGGATCAACGGCGTGCTGCCCTCCACGTGCAGACCGCCGGCTCCCTTCGACCGCTTCGTGGCCGGCGGCGCGGCCATCAGGCCCGACATCGCCGTGCTGCTCCCGAGCAATCCCAGTCCGGCCAGGCCGCTCGCTATCAGATTGCGTCGGTCGAGTTCAGACTTTGGGCTCGGCATCGATCGAACTCCTCAAGGGTTATTGCTTCGAAACTATAGTCAGGCCGCTACAAGTAGCGGTGCCGGAGGACCGGGAGCTATACTGCCGGCCCGATCAAGCAACCGGAATTGCGTTCCGGTCGCTTTATCTTTCACCGAAAGCGATGCGGACATTCAGGCCGTAGGTTCTGGGATCACCGTAGATGGTCGAGACATATCCCAGTGATCCGGACTGATCACTGATGTTGACCGCATAATCCTTCTTGGTGAGGTTCTTCACATAGACGCCGACGTCCACCGACGTTCCAGCGATGTGGCGCAGGTCGAGCCGCATGTCGACGAGGCCGTACCCCTTCTGGAAGGCATAGGGATTGTCGACGTTGGTATCGGTGAAGGTCACCTTGCTAAGATACGCATAGCTGGCGTTGGCGACGAGCTCGCCGACGCCGATTTCCTTATGGTAGGTCGCGGACGCATTGGCCGTCCAGGACGGCGCCTGTGCGAACCGGTTGCCAGTAGCGTCGCTCTGAAGCGACGTCGCATCGAAACGGTCGTACTTGGTATGCAGGTAGCCGACCGAGCCCGAAAGATCGATTGCCCTCACCGGATGCACCAGGAACTCGAACTGCGAACCGTAGATCGTCGCCGCTGCCGCGTTGAACGTTCCGGCGAACGCGAGACCGTCGAAGAACTTGACGACGCTGCGCTGGATGTCGCGGTACTTGCCGTAGAAGCCCGACAGATTGGTACGGATCGGCACCGGGCCGATGTTCCAGTCCGCCTTCACGCCCGCTTCGTAGTCGCGCAGATGCTCGGGCTTGTACGATGCGGCCGCCGGATCGCGCAGCCCCTGGTTGAAGCCGCCGGCGTTGTAGCCGGTGCGGGTCGTTGCGTAGACGAGGATCCTGTCGGAGACCTTGTAGTCCGCCGACAATGTGTACGTCGTCGCCTTGAAGATGCCCTGCTGGGCTTGCGTGCAGGTCGCGATATCCACTCCCGCGGCCAGCGGCGACAGCCCGCACCCGCCCCCCGGCACCCGGCTCGAGAACAGCGCATGCTGGTTGTCGTGCGTGTAGCGAACACCGCCTGTCAGGTTCAGCGCGTCCGTCACATGGAAGGTGCCTTGCGCGTAGGCGGCTTCGGACGTTGCCCGCGTATGTCCCGGAGAGGATTGCGCGTTGAAGACCGAAAAGTCGCCGGCGTTGAGCTGCTTGAAGATCTGGTACGCGTTCAGATTATGCGAGTCCGAGTGACGATAGAAGCCACCGACGACCCACGTGAAGCGGTCATCGAAAAACGCGCCGTGAAGCTGCAGCTCCTGGGTCGTCTCCTTGGTGCGGTTCATGTCCTGCCCGTAGAGCAGACGGATCGGAAAGGAGACCTGGTTGTGGAGATGGAGCGAGCTGCTCGACCGGTATGATCCGATATATTTCAACGAGAAATCGTCGCTGAAGTCGTAGTTCAGGACGTCTTGGACACCGAACTCCTTGTCCCTCTGGCGTTCGGGAAGCGGCGAGTCGACGACGCGGATGCCTCGCGCCGCCTGGGCGGCATTGAGGGCCGCCACCGGATAGAAGCAGGCCGCGAAGTCCGCCGGGCAGGTCGTCACCGGAAAGAATCCGATGCCGCCGAACTGGGTGCCGCCGACATGGCCGTAATCGACCAGCAGGTAATTGCTCAGCTTGGAGGACGGCGTGAGCAATGCGCCGACCCGGAAGGCATCGTTATGGATGTCCTGCTCATCGTCGCCGGAGACGTTCTTGACGACGCCGTCTCGACGCGTGATCTGGGTATCGAAGCGGAACTTCAGGATGTCGCTGACCGGCAGGTTCAACACTGCGGTGACCTCGTGCCGGGAATAGTTGCCGATCTCTCCCTCGATATAGCCCCCCAGTATGTCGGTCGGCTTCTGCGGCACGAAGAGGATGGCGCCGCCGGTGCTGTTGCGGCCGAACAGCGTCCCCTGGGGGCCGGAGATCGCCTGGACGGAGGACATGTCGAAAAGCTGCAGGGATACGGCGGAAGCGCCGGCCTGCGACGCGGGCGAAGGCGCCTCGTTGAAGTAGGTGACCACGCCCGTGCGAACACCGCGCAGCGAGTAGTCGGCGGCGGAGGCGGATGTCCCTCGGACCACGCTGAGGGTGGGCACGAGCTTCTGCAGATCGAGACCCGACTGGATCGTCGCCGTCCGCAGCGTGGCCGGCGTGACCGCGCTCACCGTGATAGGCACGGACTGCGCTTTCTCCTCCGAACGCCGGGCGGTGACGACGATCTCCTCGAGCTGGTTGGTAGCGCGGTCGGGGTTCGACTGTACGGCGGCGGCGGACTGGGAAGTGCCGGGCGGCCCCGTGCGCGTCTCGGAGTCCTGCGCATAGGACGGGGTGCTCATCACGAGCGCGAGCGCGCTGCTGCCGAGGCTCAACAAAAGGCGCTGGTGCGTGCGGCTTGCCATCAATCTCTCCCCTTTGGCCGATCCGCGTTCGGTCGACCTTGCGTTCTGCGCTGCCGTCAGCAAGTCTCGCCACACCCGCTTCGTGCCCCGGCTCGTCGAACCGGCGTAGCGGAAATCGCGTCGCTTCCTGATTGCGCCGGCTGTTCAGATCGGCGCCGGAGCACCCTATGCATTATTTCCGGGGATGGGTCGACGAAAAACGGCCGTTTCGCTTTTCTCCGTTAGGCCTCGCCAAGCGGCGCCCGGAGAGGCTATCGTCCTGTTGGCCAGCGCGAACCCGTGACGCACTCGCTCCCGTAGGTCCAGGAATCGTGAGAGGGCTCCCATGAAGATCGACAGCAAGGCCAGCAGCCGCTGGATCGCGCTTGCACCCTCCCGGGATGCCACGAACTGTCAGGATGGAGCACAGTCATGAATGCTGCAGCGGAACGCCAGGTAACCGAGTTTCTGTCGCTGTTCGACGCGGAAGATCTTGATTTCGCGAAGCTGGGGTCCTTCCTTTCGGAAGATGCCCGCTACCTCAACCGGGTGCGCCACGCCGAACCTCTCAAAGGTCTGGCGGCGATCGAGGCGGAACTACGCGGACAATATTCGCGCTACAAGGATTGCGCCTGCACGATCCATAACGTTGCTTCGAGCGACACGCAGGTGTTCACCGAACGAACCGATGAGGTAACCATGCGACACGATGGCAAGCGCGTCGCCGTACTCCTCTGCGGAGTATTCGAAGTCGACGAGGCGAACCGCATCACGTACTGGCGGGAATATTGGGACATGCAGGATATCCTGGCCCAAACCAGCAACGTCGGCGAATGAAGATGCTATTGTAACGGACCAAACCAAAATACAGCATCGAGGAGAGGAAATGGTGGAGACGTTCGAAGCGGCGGGCAGCACGCGCCGCGGGATTCTCGGGACAGCACTCGTGCTGCCCATGGCGGCGATGTCGGCAAGAGCGAGCGCCACCGCGACATCGGTCGGTTCCAGCGGCACTGCCGCCAACAAGGCGACGGTCCGCTCCTATCTCGACGCCTGCGACCTAGGCCAAGCCGACAAGATCGACTCGTTCATAGACCCGGACGTCAAATGGTGGATCCTCGCTCGGCGGCAGTTCGACTCCGAGACGATCAAGAAGGTCAACCGCAAGCGCTTCCCCGCCGATGGATCCCGCCGATCGTCGATCCTCGGCATCGTCGCGGAAGGTGATCGCGTCGCCGTCGAGTTCGAGACCGAAGTGACCACGGGTGGCGTCAAGGCTTACAAAGTCTATCATCACCTGTTCGTCGTCCGGGGCGGAGTATTCACCGCGGTGAACGAGTATCTCGATCCGCCTCCTCTCGATAAACCGTTCGCGGTGTCGCAGGCCCTTGCTCCGGGTGCTAAGCCGTGGCGGCCGGCGGATCCGAGCCGGGAGTCGCTGGAGCAGACCAGGGCCGTGGCAACCGCTTTCCTGGCGCCGGGGCCGCAGAATCTCTCGCTCGATCTGACCGATCCCGGATTCCGCTGGTGGGTCGCCGGGTGGGGCTACCTCGACTTCCGCTCCTATTTCGGAAAGCTTCGCACGGCGATGGTCGGCCATCCCATGGCCGCGCCGATCTCCTACGACAAGAGGATCATCGGCACGACGGTCGAGCCCGGCCGCGCCGCCATCGAGATCTCAACCGATGCCGTCTTCCCGGAATATGATTACGTCAATCGATTCCACTGCGCAGTCACCGTTCGCGACGGCAAGATCGTGGAAATGCACGAACACACGGATCATAGCGCCGGGGCGCGTGGCGGCATTCCGGAGGTTCGCTAGCCTAACCGGAACGGGCTGCCGCCGCCCGCTGGTCAATGGTCGCGTCGTAGCCGTCGTCCGCGTCAGCGAGACGCTCGGCTTCGGCGGCGAGGAAAGCGTCGAGCAGCCGTTCGCCTTCCACTGTAACCAGAGGTGCGAACACTTTTCTGACCAGGTCCGGAACGTTGAGGCTCGCGTCGTCACCGTAGAGCAATCCCAGGACGACGGGCTCGTACGCGGTAACGGCGATGATATGGTATGCTATGCTGCTCGGATCGACCGCGCGCAGATATCCTGCCCGGACGCAGGCGGTGATCTCGGCCTCGAGCGCGGCGGGATCGTAGCCGCATTGCGGCTTTGCGATCCGGTCCAGGATCGGTTTGGCGAGCTGCGGCTGGGAGCTTATCGCCCGCATCACGCCCCGGCGCTGGGGCGTGGCAAGCGAGGTGATCCGGGCCTCGGCGAAGCGCAACAGGTTGAACAGCGACGGCGATGTCGACGAGCTCAGCGCGAACGATGCGCGCCCCCCATGGATATGCAGGATCGCTTCGAGGAACAGCTTCTCCTTGCTGCCGAACACCGCATAAATCGTGGATGTCGAGCAATGCGACTCTGCCGATATATCGCTGATCGATACGTCGGCGAAACTGCGCGTGGAGAACGCCTCTGCCGCAGCCTCGACGGCGCGTTTGAGCGATAGAACCTTCTTGTCCGACAAGCTCGACTCCCGTCCCGGAGCTGCGATGAGGTGACGTCAACGCTCGCTCTGTGCGCCTTGTCCCCCCAAGGATATTCCACCAAAAGCGGCCTTACAAGAGCCCGCCTGGCCGGCTGATCGCGCGCCGTGTTTCGCGCTTCAGCCTCCGTCCGGCGGGCCGTCTTGCGGGTTTCAGCTCGCTGGAACTGAAAGCGGGCGTTGGCTGCCGGATAGCGCAAGGCCATGATCCTGTGCGATCAGTTCGGCCGCGCGCTCGCCGATCATCATCGTGGGCGCGTTGATGTTGCCGCTGGTGATCTCGGGCATCACACTCGCGTCGGCGATGCGGAGCCTCGCGGCGCCGAACACCCGCAGCTCCGGATCGACGACGCTGCCGATCCGGCAGATGCAGGACAGATGATAGATGGTCGTCGCGAAGTGCAGCGCGAAATCCTGGAACAGCGCATCATGGAAGAAGGCCGGCTCGCATCCATACGCGGGCTCGCGCCGCGATTTACGAAGAGGACCGAGTAGACCAAGGCTGCAAGGGGGCGACCGGCAGCCTGAGACGATCGGAGGAAGTCAGCATGGGTGTGACGGGGATCGGCGGATTCTTCTTTCGCGCGAAAGATGCCGAGGGGATGCGCGCCTGGTATGTCGAGCATCTCGGGGTGGGTTCGATGCCG
>CAXTTP010000092.1:0-9611 GCA_964247195.1 uncultured Sphingomonadaceae bacterium | reverse complement strand
CGAGATGATGGTCGATACCGGCGCGTTCACCGTATCGGTCCAGGCCGTCGCCGAGCAGGACGGAGCGCCGGGCGAGCGGATCCGGGTTCGGTCGGACGCGCGCTCGGCTCCGCGGATCGCCGAGGTGGTGGATGCCGGACGGGTGCGGATCGCCGGGTTCAAATAATCGAGTTTAAGCAAATCGCCGTGCGGTCGTTATCGTTCGTATAGGAGCATTCGATCGGCCCCCAAAGGCGAGAGGACGGCAACATGATCAACGGTATCACCCCGCCAGGAACGGCGCCGCTGCCGCCGGTGAAAGGCAATGCGGTCGGCCGCAGCGCGCCGGTACGCGACACCAAGTCGGTGGCCAGCGAGGACGCGGCACCGCCATCGAGCACTGCCGCTAAGCTCGCCGAGCTCGGGCCCCCGGTCGATCCCGGCAAGGTCGCCGAGGTGCGCGCCGCCATCGCGAACGGCAGCTACAAGCTCGACGTCGAGGCGATCGCGGCCAAGATGCTCGCGCTCGACCTGCCGCCAGGATCATGAGCGATCGCGCGATCGAACGGCTGACGGAGGCGCAGGCGGCGCTGATCGCGGCTCTCGACGCGAACGACGCTGCCGCCATCGACGCGGCGAGCAGCGCGGTGGCTCAGGCGGTCGCGCAGGTCCGCGCCGTCGGCGGCTGGCGGGCCACACCCGCGCTCCGCAATGCGCTGGAGCATGCGCTCCGCAACAGCGAAGGCGTACGCGTCCGCGCCAACTATCTCGCCGATCACGGCCGCCGCCGCCTGCAGGCGCTCGACGTGATCGGCGGCGGCGCGCGCGCGCGCTACAGCCGTTCCGGCCGCTAGCCGCGCGGTCTTGTTTACCGATCTGGCACATTCCTTGCGGTAAAAGCTCCCGACAGGGAGGCGCGCGTGGCGGCATCGACGGTGGGCAGGGCGATCTGGGGTTCGGCGGCGCGCGGCGCTATCCTGCCGTTCGCGACACTGGCGCTCGTCGGGCTGATGGTCGTGCCGGTGCCCGCGGCGGTGCTGGACATAGGCTTCGTCGGCAACATCATGATCAGCCTGGCCGTGCTGATGGTCGCACTGAACGCCGCCCGCCCGCTCGACTTCTCCTCCTTCCCGACCGTGCTGCTGTTCACGACCCTGCTGCGCCTGGCGCTGAACGTCGCCTCCGCGCGCGTCGTCCTGGTCGACGGCCATACCGGCGAGGCCGCCGCCGGCCACGTCATCCAGGCGTTCGGCAGCTTCCTGATCGGCGGCGACTATGTGGTCGGCATCTTCGTGTTCGCGATCATCATGATCATCAACCTGGTCGTGATCACCAAGGGCGCCGGCCGCGTGTCGGAGGTGTCGGCCCGTTTCACCCTCGATGCCATGCCCGGCAAGCAGATGGCGATCGACGCCGACCTCAACGCCGGCCTGCTGACCCCGGCCGAAGCCAAGGCGCGGCGCCAGGAAGTCGCCACCGAGGCGGATTTCTACGGCTCGATGGACGGCTCGTCGAAGTTCGTGAAGGGCGACGCGGTCGCCGGCGTGCTGATCCTCGCGGTCAACGTGCTCGGCGGCCTCACCCTCGGCGTCGTCAGCCATGGCCTGTCGATCGGCGAGGCTGCGCACACCTATATACTGCTCGCGATCGGCGACGCGCTGGTCGCGCAGGTGCCGGCGCTGCTGCTGTCGATCGCCGCCGCCGCGATCGTCACCCGCGTCTCCTCGCCGCTCGATCTCGCCGGCCAGATCACCAGCCAGTTCGGCTCGTTCCGTGCCTGGCTGCCGGTCGCGGCGATCCTCACCATCCTCGGCGTGATGCCGGGAATGCCGCATCTCGTGATCCTCCCCGCAGCGGCGCTGGCAGGCTTCATCGCCTGGCGGCTGCGTCGTCCGGCGGTGCCCGAGATCCCGGCGGAGGAGGCGGCGGCGAAGACGGCCGCGCCGGCGATGATCGGTTGGGACGAGGTGTCCGACGGCGCCGCGCTCAGCCTCGAGCTCGGCTATGCCCTGGTCGGCATGGTCGACGAGCGCAAGGGCGCGCCGCTGATGGCCCGGATCACGGGCATCCGCCGCCAGCTCAGCCGCGAGCTCGGCTTCGTCGTGCCGCTGGTCCGGGTCCGCGACAATCTCGCGCTGGAGCCGAACGCCTATCGCATCACCGTCGCCGGCGTGATCGTCGGCGAGGACCAGTGCTGGCCGGAAGACCTGCTCGCGCTCGATTCCGGCTATCTCGAAGGCGTCGTCGACGGCCGCGCGGTCAAGGATCCGAGCTTCGGTCTGGAGGCGCTGTGGATCGCGCCGGCACGGCGCAACGACGCGGTGATCGCCGGCTATACCGTCGTCGATCCGGCGACCGTCATCGCCACCCACCTCAACCAGCTGATCATCGCCAACGCCGCCGACCTGTTCGGCATGGACGAGGCGCAGAACCTGCTCGATGCGCTAAAGGAGGCCGCGCCCCAGCTCGTCGCCAACCTCACGCCCGCGCCGCTCAGCCTGGCGAACCTCGCGTCGCTGTGCCGCGGGTTGCTGGCCGAGGGCGTGGCGCTCAAGGATTTCCGCCGCATCGCGAGTGCCATGGCGGAAGCCGCGCGCGAGGAGAGCGAGCCGACCGCGCTGATCGAGTCGGTCCGCCAGCGGATCGGTGCGATCATCATCCAGCAACTCGTGCCGGTGCGCCTGCCGCTGCCGGTGATCACGCTGGACGCCGGGCTCGAATCGCTGCTCTCCCAGGCGGTCCGCAACGGTCCGGGCGCGAGCCATCCGTTCGAGCCGGCGTTGGCCAACCGTATCGTCGCCGCCGTGGTCCAGTCCGCCCAGCCGCTGATCGGCGAGGCGCGGCGCTTCGCCGTCGTCACCTCGCCGATCGCGCGGCGCGCGCTCGCCCGGCTGCTCCGCCCGCACCTCGCCGACGCGCCGGTGCTCTCCTTCCTCGAGATACCCGACGGCAAGCCGGTCGAGGTCGTCGCCGTCGTCGGCGGCATGCCCGCAGCCGTCACCGGCCGCACGGAGATGGCGCATTGAACCCGACCCCCCGACCGTCGCCGAGGAGCATGCCGCCGATGGCGCTCGCCGATCCCGCTCCCGCCGCCACCTACAGCCGCAATCCGGGCGCGCGTGACGCTGCGGCGCTCGCGCGGGCGCACATGCCGCTCGTCCGCCGCATCGCCTGGCACGTCCACGGCCGCGTCTCGAGCGCGGTCGAGGTCGAGGATCTCGTTCAGATCGGCATGATCGCGCTGGTCGAGGCGGCGAACGGGTTCGAGGATCGCGGCTTCACCTTCGCGACCTACGCGACGATGCGGATCCGCGGCAGCATGATCGATCATCTCCGGCGCCACGCCGCGCTCTGCCGATCGGCGATGGCGCGCCGGCGCGAGCTGGAAGGCGTCCGCCGCCGGCTCGCCAGCGTGCTCGGCCGCGACGCCAGCGAAGCCGAGCTGGCGACCGAGATGGGCCTCGACCCGGCGGCGTTCCGCGCGCTGGTCGATGCGACCGCCGCGATCCGCCACGAATCGCTCGACGAGGTTTATTCGGACCAGTCGCTGTGGTTCGCCGACGTCGAGGAGCGGGTCGACCAGTCGCTCGAGCGCGAACAGCTGAAGGCGGCGCTCGCCCGCCACATCGGCGCGCTGCCGGAGCGCGAGGCGATGGTGCTGCAGCTCTATTTCGTCGAGGAGATGAACCTCGAGGAGATCGGCCAGACGCTCGGCGTGGGGGCGGCGCGGATCTGCCAGATCAAGAAGGCCGCGCTCGACCGCCTGCGGAAGGCGCTCCGCGACTGGGACTGACCCCGCGCACGGTCGCGACAAACAGAAAAGCCGCCGCTCCAGCCCAAAGCTGGAGCGGCGGATTTCGTCTGAGCCAATCAGGTCCCCCGGCGCCGGGGGGGGGAAGGCAGGACGCCGGGGGACCTGGCCCAGAGGCGAGCGGCTACTCCTAGCGGAGGAGGCTCAGCACGCCCTGCTGGCTCTGGTTGGCCTGCGCGAGCATCGCCGTCGCAGCCTGGTTGAGGATCTGCGCCTTGGCGAGGTTCGTCGTCTCGGCGGAGAAGTCGGTGTCCTGGATGCGCGAGCGCGCGTCGGAGAGGTTGGTGATGTTGGAGGTCAGGTTGTTGACCACCGACTCGAGCCGGCTCTGCGAGGCGCCGAGCGTGGCGCGCGAGGTGGACACCGTCTTGAGCGCCAGGTCGACCGTGTCGAGCGCGGCTGTCGCATCGGTCGACGAGGCGATCGAGAGAGCATCGACGCCGAGGTTGAGCGCGCCGACCGTGATGTCGACCGTGTCGCCGGAGTTCGAACCGGTTTGGATCGTGAACGTCTTGTCGGCGGCGGTATCGAACACGGCGTTGCCGTTGAACTTGGTGTTCGTCACGATGTCGCCGATCTGCGCCGTCAGCTCGGTCACTTCCGCCTGCATGTTGGTGCGGTCGTCGTCCGAATAGGTGCCCGAGGCGCTCTGCACGCCCAGCTCGCGAACCCGCTGCAGCATGCTGGTCACTTCGGTCAGCGCGCCGTCGGCGGTCTGCGCCAGCGAGATGCCGTCGTTGGCGTTGCGAACCGCCTGGGTCATGCCGCGGATCTGGGCCGTGAAGCGCTCCGAAATCGCGAGGCCGGCGGCGTCGTCCTTGGCGCTGTTGATGCGGCTGCCGCTGGACAGGCGCTCCATCGCCATGGAGAGCTGGCTGTTGGCCATGCGCGAGGCATTCTGGGCGCGCATCGCGGCCGAATTGGTGTTGATGACAGTCACTGGGTGTTCCTTTCCCGCTCGGTTGGGGCGGATGGACCGTCATCGGTTCGCCGCCACGATCCGAGTAACGGCGCTGCTGCGGGAAGCTTTAGGGACGTCGATGCTGGTTTTGCCGGAACGGTGAGCAACGAGCCGATTTCGTTCGCGAAAAACTCGCCAAGCTGGTTCGGAGCGGTGGCGATTTAAGTCCCTCTTTACGCATGTGCGGTAGCCCCGTCTGCGGGAAGGTCGCTCATCCATGCATAGTCTGATGATCTCCGGCATCGCTGCCGGCGTTAACCCCACGCTTGTACCCTGGCTCGCGGGATGCGGGCTCACGGTATTGCCGGCGAACGGCACCGGCGCGCCGGCCCGCGACCGGATCCGCCTGCTGGACGCGACCGAGATCGGCGGAGCCAGCGCGCGTGATATCCTGATCGAGACCGCGCAAGGCGCGCCGAGCTTCGTGCCCGCCGCCGGTGGCATGCCGGCGCGGGTCCGCTTCGACTTTGCCGACATGGCCTTCGCCCACGCGCTGATCGCCGAGCTGCTGCGCCCGGCGTTGCGGCCGGCGTGCGGCGAGCCGGAAAGCGCCCGCTTCCTCGCGCTCGCCGCGCGCGTCGCCTCCTCGGACGCGACCGTGCTGGTGCTCGGCGAGACCGGCACCGGCAAGGAAGGGATCGCGCGCTACATCCACCACTGCTCGGCCCGGGCGGAGCGCGACTTCATCGCCGTCAACTGCGCGGCGCTACCCGATACGATGCTGGAAGCGATGCTGTTCGGCCACCAGAAGGGCAGCTTCACCGGCGCCGCCGGCGCCAGCGACGGCCTGTTCCGGGCAGCGCAGGGCGGCACCCTGCTGCTCGACGAAATCGCCGAGCTGCCGCTGCCGCTCCAGGCGAAGCTGCTGCGCGCGATCCAGGAGCGCGAGGTCCTGCCGGTCGGCGCGACCCGGGCAGTGCCGATCGACGTGCGGATCATCGCCGCCGCCAATCGCGATCTCGCCGCCGAGGTCGCCGCCGGGCGGTTCCGCGCCGATCTCTACTGGCGGCTCAACGTGCTGCCCTTGTCGGTCCGTCCGCTCGGCGAGCGCCGGCTCGACATCCGTGCCATCGCCGCCGCGCTGCTGGTGCGGCACGCGCCCGCCGGCCAGCCCTTTCCCTGGCCGACCCCGGCCGCGCTCGACCGGTTGATGGCGCATCGCTGGCCGGGCAACGTCCGCGAGCTCGAGAACGTGCTGCAGCGCGCATTGCTGTTCCGCGCCGGCGAGCGGCTGGATGCGGACGACTTCGTGCTCGAAGCTCCGCCAGCGCCGCGTCTCGTCGCCCGTTCGGAGGAACGCCCCGTGCGTCTCGCCGATGCGGCGCGGGCGGTGCAGGCGAACGCCATCGCCGAGGCGCTCGCCGCCGTCGGCGGACATCGCGGCCGCGCCGCCGCGCTCCTCGGCGTCAGCGAGCGTACGCTGCGCTACCGCCTCGCCGGCCTGCGCGACACCGGCAACGCCCTGGAGTGCGCCGCATGACCCGGATCGATCCCAGCTCGCTGCTCGCGATGCGCAGCGCCATCCTCCAGCAGAACAGCGCGCTCCAGAAGGCGGCCGCCACTCCCGTCGGGGCAGCCGTGCCCGCCGGCGCCGTTGCCCCGCAGGCCGATTTCACGAAGGCGCTGAGCTCGGCGCTCGGCGAGGTCAACGCGCTCCAGGGCAAGGCCGCCGCCGCGGCTGAATCGTACGAGCGCGGCGAGAGCACCGACATCGCCGCGGTGATGCTGGCACGTGAGCAGGCCTCGGTCGGCTTCCAGGCGACGCTGCAGGTGAGGAACAAGCTCCTCTCCGCCTACAAGGACATCATGAGCATGCCGGTCTGACATGAGCGAGATCGTCGCCACCGCCACCGCCACCACCACTTCCACCGACGTGCGGACCCTCGCCGTCCGCCCGACCCCGTCCGGCATGGGCGCCACGCTCGAGCGCTTGCGCGCGTTCGTCGACCAGCCGGCGGTACGCCGCGCCTATCCGGCGCTGGCTTTGCTCGGGCTGCTGGGTGCAGCCGCCTTGCTTTGGTCGACGCTGTCGACGCCGGCGCAGCGCGACCTGTTCCGCGGCCTCGGCGATGCCGACAAGGCGGCAATGGCCGATGCGCTGTCGTCCGCCGGCATCCCCTACCGGATCGATCGCGATTCCGGCGCACTGAGCGTCGCCGACGGGCAATATTACCAGGCCAAGATGCTGCTCGCCCAGCAGGGCCTCCCGAAGGCGCAGCCGAGCGGCAGCGACATGCTGGGCACGCTTCCGCTGGGCGCCAGCCGGGCGGTCGAGGACGAGCGGCTGCGCGGTTCGCGGGAGCAGGATCTCGCCCGTACGATCGAGGCGATCGACGCCGTGGCCTCGGCCCGCGTCCATCTCGCCACCGAGCAGCCGAGCGTGTTCCTGCGCGACCAGAAGAGCGCCGCCGCCTCCGTCATGCTGAAGCTGCAGCCGGGGCGGACGCTGACCGACGCGCAGGTCGCCGCCATCGCGAGCCTCGTCGCCTCCTCGGTGCCCGGCCTCGCCGCCGACGCCGTGTCGATCGTCGACCAGAGTGGGCGGCTCCTGTCGCGCGGCGCCGGCGATCCGGCGAGCGCCGCCGCCGACCGCCAGGTGGCGTTGCAGGCGCAGATCGAGACACGTTATGCCGAGGCGCTCGACCGGCTGCTGACGCCGCTCGTCGGTGCTGGCAACTATACTGCCGAGGTCCATGCCGATCTCGACTTCGCCGAAGTCCAGGCGACCCGCGAGAGCTATCCGAAGGACACCCAGGCGGTTCGCAGCGAGAATGGCGGCTGGACCAAGGAGGGCGGTCCCGATGGCCCGGCGATCGGCATTCCGGGCGCGCTGTCGAACACGCCACCGACCGCCGCGACGCTGACCGCCACCAATCCCGCCGCGCCGCCGCCGGGCGACCCGGCCAAGCCCGGTGCTGTACCGCCGCAGCCCGGCACCACCGCCGCCGAAGCCGCCCGGACGACCGAGAACTACACCCGCACCTACGAGCTCGGCCGCGAGGTTTCGGTCACGCGCAACCCGGTCGGCGCGGTCAAGCGCCTGTCGGTTGCGGTCGCGATCCGGGACGGCACCGGCAAGGAACGCCACACCGCCGCCGAGCTTACCGCGATCGAGCAGCTCGTCCGTGGCGCGGTCGGCGCCGATCCGGCGCGCGGCGACCTGATCGCGGTGAGCGCGCGCAAGTTCGTCGCCGCCGATCCCGCCGCGGCGTCGTCGCGCTGGTGGGAGGCGAGCTGGGTGCCGCTCGTCGCGCGCAACCTCTCGGCCCTGCTGGTGGCGCTGCTCGTCGTGTTCGGCATCGGCCGGCCGCTGCTGAAGCGTCGTGCCGCCGCCGCCGCGCCGGCGCGTGGCCGATCCGGCGCGAAGGCCGAGATCGGCCAGCAGATCGCCGAGGCGATCCGGGAGCGCGATCCGGATGTGGCCGCCGCCGGCGGCGTCACCCTCGACATGATCGAGAGCGCGCCCGGCTATACCGCCCGCGCCGCACTGATCCGCGATTTCGTGAAACAGGATCCGGCCCGCGCCGCGCTCGTGGTGCGCGACCTGATCAAGGCCGAAGCCAGGGAGAGCAGCAATGGCTGAGGCCGATCCCGCCATCGCAGGCATGGGCGTCGGCATCGCCGCCGGCACCAGCGGCTGCGCCGCCGCCGCGATCCTGCTGATGGTGCTCTCCGAGGAGGAGGCGTCGGCGGTGCTGAGCCGGCTCGAGCCGGACGAGGTGCAGCAGCTCGGCGCGGCGATGTTCGGCGTCGCCAACGTCTCCGAGGCGGAGGTGGACGGCGTCCTCGACCAGTTCGTCGACCGGGCGCGGGCGCGGACCACGATCGGCTTCGGCGCCGACGTCCAGATCCGCGGCATGATGGAGCGCGCGCTGGGGCAGGACCGTGCCGAGAACCTGATGGCGCGGATCACCCCGGTCCAGCACGCCAGCACGCTCGAGGCGCTGAAGTGGATGGATCCGGCGACGGTCGCCCGGTTGATCGAGCACGAGCATCCCCAGATCGCCGCGCTCGTGCTCGCCCATCTCGAGCCGCCGATCGCCGCCGACGTGCTGCAGCTGCTCGACGAGGACGTCCAGCCCGATCTCGTCCACCGCGTCGCCACCCTCGGACCGGTCTCCTCCGAGGCGCTGGAGGAGCTGGAGCTCATCCTGCTGCGCTCGGTCGGCCAGACCTCGCGCGTCACGACGGCGCGCCGCGGCGGGGCGAGCGAGGCGGCGAAGATCGTCAACAACACCCGCAAGCTCGCCGAGGCGCGGATCATCAAGGCGCTCGGCAAGCTCGACAAGGGGCTGGCCCGCCAGATCGAGGACGAGATGTTCGTCTTCGACAACCTCATGGACCTCGACGAGAAGAGCCTCGGCGCGCTGATGCGCAATGTCGGCAACGACGTGCTGGTCGTCGCGCTGAAGGGCGCGCAGCCGGCGCTGCGCCTGCGGATGCTCGGCTGCATGTCGAGCCGGGCGGCGCAGTCGATCCAGGACGAGATGGCCGAGAAGGGCCCGATCCGCCTCGCCGAGGTGCAGGACGCGCAGAAGGAGATGCTGGCGATCGCGCGCGAGCTCGCGGACGCCGGCACGATCATGCTCGGTGGCCAGGGCGACGACTATGTCTGAGCTTTGGAACGCCGGCGGTCCGGCGTTGCGCGTCGCGCCCTCCACGATCCCCCAGTCGGTCGCGTTCACGCCGTGGGCGGCCAAGCTGCGCCCGGCACCGGCGCCCGCGGATGCCGAGGTCGACGAGGAGCCGGTGGTGCTCGACGCGAACGGCATCGCGCTCGAAGCCTTCGCACAAGGCTTCGAGGATGGCCGGCGCGTGGCCGAGGCCGAGTTCAACGCCGAGCGCGCCGCGCTCCAGCGC
>CAXTTP010000091.1:0-9770 GCA_964247195.1 uncultured Sphingomonadaceae bacterium | reverse complement strand
TCTCGTCGTTCGCGAAGGTCGCCTGGGGACGGGCGCCGTCGACGCTCAGCCGCTTCAACGGACAGCCGGCCTACGAGATCCAGGGCCAGGCGGCCCCGGGGCAAAGCTCGGGCACGGCGATGGCGCGGATGCTCGAACTCACCCGCGACCGGCCGGGAACATCGGTCGATTGGAGCGGGCTGTCCTACCAGGAACGGCTTTCGGGGGGGCAGACGCCGATCCTCTACGGTCTTTCGCTGCTCGTCATCTTCCTGTGCCTGGCGGCGCTCTACGAAAGCTGGTCGATCCCGGTTTCGGTGATGCTGGTGATCCCGCTGGGGCTGGTCGGCGCGGCGCTCGCCGTCACGCTGCGCGGGCTGGAGAACGACGTCTATTTCCAGGTCGGGCTGCTGACCACGATGGGCCTGTCGGCGAAGAATGCGATCCTGATCGTCGAGTTCGCCGAGCGTTCCGAGAAGGAGGGCAAGAGCCCGCACGACGCCGCGATCGAGGCGGCGCGGCTGCGGCTGCGGCCGATCCTGATGACCAGTCTCGCCTTCATCTTCGGCGTGCTGCCGCTCGCCATCTCGACCGGCGCCGGTGCGCAGAGCCGGGTCGCGATCGGCACCGCCGTGATCGGCGGCATGCTGACCGCGACGGTGCTGGCGATCTTCCTGGTGCCGCTGTTCTTCGTCCTCATCCGCCGTCTGTTCCACGGCCGGCACAAGCCGGAAGGGGACCGGCCGCAGCCCTCCGGCGGGCCGAAGGAGGCGACCGCTTGAAGCGCTCCGCCGCCTTCCTCGCCGCGGCGGCGCTCGCCGGGTGCAGCCTGGAGCCGCCTTATGTGCAGCCCGCCCCGGCGGTGCCGCAGAGCTGGCCAGCCGGCGACGCCTACCTGCGCCAGAGCGAAGCGGCGCTGCCGACGCTGAGCTATCGCGACGTGTTCCGCGATCCCCGGCTTCAGGCGATCATCGATCGCGCGCTCGCGAACAACCAGGACGTGCGGATCGCGATCGCCAACGTGCAGATCGCACGCGGTCAATATCGCGCGCAGCGTTCCGAACTGTTCCCGCAGGTCGGCGCCTCGACCCGCGCGACGGTCTCGGACGCGAACGGGACGCAAGGCAGCGTGGATACCGGCAGCGGCACCGCCGCCACCGGTTCGAACGGCGGCACCCGCACCGTGTACAACGCCGAGCTGGGGCTCTCGTCGTTCGAGATCGACCTGTTCGGCCGGGTGCGCAGCCTCAGCAAGGCGGCGCTGCAGGACTATCTGGGAAGCGAGGCCGGCGTCCGCGCGGCGCGGCTGACCCTCGTCTCCGAGGTCGCCAGCGCCTATCTGTCGCTCGCTACCGACCGCAGCCTGCTCGCCATCGCCGCCGATACCGAGACGAGCGCATCGCGCAGCGTCGAACTAACCCGCGCCCGGCTGACCGGCGGCGTCGCGCCGCGGACCGACCTGCGCCAGGCCGAGACGGTGCTCGACCAGGCGCGCTCGGACAATGCCGAGCAGATCACCGCGGTCGCCCAGGATCGCAATGCGCTTGAGCTGCTGGTGGGCGCGCCCGTTGCCGATGCCGAGCTGCCGGCGGCGATCGAACAGGTCGACGGGCTGCTCGGCGAGGTGCCGGCGGGCCTGGATTCGCGCATCCTGCTGCGCCGGCCGGACGTGGTGCAGGCAGAATACCGGCTGCGCGCCGCCAACGCGCGGATCGGCGCGGCGCGCGCCGCCTTCTTCCCGGCGATCAGCCTGACCGCGCTCGCCGGCTTCGCCAGCACGGCGCTCTCGTCGCTGTTCACCGGCGGCGCTTTCACCTGGTCGGTGGCGCCGAGCGCGACGCTGCCGATCTTCGACGGTGGCCTGAATGCGGGCAATCTGACGACCGCGCGCGGCAACCGCGCGCTCGCGCTCGCGCAGTACCAGCAGGCGATCCAGTCGGCGTTTCGCGACGTCGCCGATGCGCTCGCCCGGCGCGGCACGATCGATCGCCAGTTCGCCGCCCAGGCCGAGCTCGAGGCGGCGGCGCGTGACAGCTACCAATTGGCCGAGGCTCGCTACCGCGAGGGCATCGATCCGTTCCTGAGCAGCCTCGATGCCCAGCGCACCCTCTACAGCGCGCGGCGCTCGCTCGCGCAGACGCGGTTCACGCGGGCCGACAACCTCGTCACGCTCTATCGCTCGATTGGCGGCGACATGCTGATCGATACTCTCCCGCCGCCGCGGATACCGCCCTCGGCCGGCGGCTGATCCGACCAACGCGTTTCCCGGCACGACGAAGCGGCGATCGGTGCGCTCGTCGCAGCAAGCCGCATCTGTGCAGAACGACACGCCGATGCGGGCACGACTCACGCTAATCCGTCCTCACGACAGACATTCCAGCCGTTCGAGGATGATGAAGTGCCGACCCGCCATTCCCACCGCCCGCCCCTCCGCCCGATCACAGCGATGCCGCTCGGCCTGGTTGCCGGCGCGCTGATCGCCGCCATCGCTGGCTCGCCGTCTCCTGCGGCTACGCGGCCGATCGCGATCGCGCATGCCCCGGCCAGCTACGCATGGTCGCCGCAGCAGGTGCGGCAGCTCATCGTCGCGATCGAGGAGGCGCGCCGCCATGGCCTCGACCCGGCGGACTATGGACTGGCTGCGCTGCGCGCCGAGCTCGACCTGTGCGAGCAGCTCTGGAACACGCCCGGCAGTCGCCAGCTCGACACGCTGGCGCGTACCGCCGCGCTCGCGCTCGCCAACGACTATCGCCGCCAGGCCATCCGCACGGCGCCCGTTCGGCCCGCCGATCTGGACGCGGCGCTCGGCGCGGGTCGGGTGGGGTCGTGGCTCACCGCCCAGGCTCCGGAGGGAAGGATCTCCTGATGGCCTATATGTCGTTCCAGGCGGACTTCGCGGATGCGCAGCCGTTCGCCGCGGCGGCTCCGGCCCGGCCGGCGGCTGGCTTCACCGCCACCGAATGGGCGGTGATCCGGCTCGCGCGTCGCGACAACCTCGCCACCCTGCGCAAGCCGACCCGGATCGGCACGATCGTGCGGCGCATGTTCGGCCTCGATGCGGTCAACCGGCTCGCCGACCCGCGCCTGGAGGCGCTGCGCCGCGCCGCGGTCCGCTGCTGGCACGGCGCGCGTGCGATCGGCCAAAACGAGATCGACGCGCTGACGGCGCTCGGCTTCCGCTTCGACCAGATCGCGCTGCTGATCAGCCACGCGCGCGCCTGAGGCTTCGGGCTAGCCGAAGCGTCAGCTAGGTGACGCGCGTGCGGGTGGCGAAGCGCGGATCGCGCCACGCGCCGCTCGCCAGGACATCGGCGATGATCGTCACCGCCTGCCGAACGTCCGCATAGCCGAGGTAGAGCGGGGTCAGACCGAAGCGGGCGACGTCCGGCGTGCGGAAGTCCCCGATGACGCCACGCGCGATCAGCGCCTGGACGATCGCGAACGCTTCCGGATGCGCGAACGAGATGTGGCTGCCGCGCGCCTGCGGTTCAACGGGAGTGATGAGGCGCAGTTCGGGCGCGTGCCTGGCGATGCCCGCTGCGAACAATGCGAACAGCCCCGCCGACTTCTCGAACAAGGCGGCCGGGTCCGCCTCGAGCATCAGCGCGACGCCGCATTCCAGCGCCAGCAGGCTGAGCATCGGCGGCGTGCCGGCGAGGAACCGGGCGATGCCCGGCGCTGGCGCATACGCATCGGCGAAGTCGAACGGCGCGGCATGCCCCATCCAGCCGGCGATCGGCGACGCCAGCTCGCCCTGGAGTGCGCGCGCGACGAAGAGGAAGGCGGGCGCGCCGGGCCCACCGTTCAGATATTTGTAGCCGCAGCCGACTGCGAACTCCACGCCGTCGCGGCCGAGCGCGAGCGGCACCGCACCGGCGCTGTGGCTCAGATCCCAGACGATCCGCGCGCCGGCGGCCCGCGCCCGCGCGGTGATGGCGGCGATGTCGTGGCGCCGGCCGCTGCGATAATGGACGTGCGCCAGCACCACGACCGCGGTCTCGCCCCGGATCGCCTCGGCGACGTCGTCGCTTGCGGCTGTACGCAGGCGCATCCCCAGCAGCTCCGCCGCGCCGCGGGCGACGTGGAGGTCGGTCGGGAAATTGCCGGCCTCGGCGAGTATCTCCCGGCGGTCGGGCGCAAGCGAGGCGGCGGCGGCGATCAGCTTGAACAGGTTGACCGAGGTCGAGTCGGCGACGATCACCTCGTCCTCGCCGGCGCCGACCAGCCGCGCGATCTTGCCGCCGATCCGCTGCGGCGCGCCGATCCAGTCATGCGCGTTCCAGCTGCGGATGAGGTCCCGGCCCCATTGCCGCTCGACCACGTCCTCGACCAGCGACGCCGTTGCCACCGGCAGCGGCCCCAGCGAATTGCCGTCGAGATAGAGCACGCCGTCGGGCAGCCGGAACCTGGCGCGGAAGCCGCGCAGCGGATCGGCGGCGTCCATCGCGCGGGCTTCGTCGAGCGTCGGAAATATCATCCGGCTCTGTTGCGGTGCGTAACCGGGCGAGGCAAGCTCCGTTGTTCCCGCCGCAGCCCGGAGGCCGCCCTGTCCGATCCCGCTACCCCTCGTGCCGCCGCCGCCCAGGAAGCCGCCCGTGACCATGGCCTGCTCCGCGCCGTCGGCACCTGGGGCATGACGGCCAGCATCGTCAACGGCGTGGTCGGCGCGGGCATCTTCTCGCTGCCGGCGGCAATGGCGCTCACCGCCGGTGCGCGCGCGCCGCTCGCCTTCGTCGCGGTTTCGGTCGTGATGGCGGCGGTGGTGCTGTGCTTCGCCGAGGCGAGCCGGCGGGTGCCGACCAGCGGCGGCTCCTACGGCTATGTCGAGGCGGCGTTCGGGCCGATGGCCGGCTTCGTCGCCGGCGTGCTGCTCTGGATATCGAGCGTGCTGGCCTGCGGCGGCATCGCCGCGGCGCTGGCCGGCGGCGTGGCGACGATGGCGCCGGCCTTTGCCGATCCGTTCGCGCGCGCCGCGTTGATCGTGGTGGTGGTCGGCGGTCTCGCCTGGATCAACATCATCGGCGTGGCGCCGGCGACGCGCTTCATCGGCTGGATGACGCTGGTCAAGCTCGTGCCGCTTTTCCTGTTCGTGATCGTCGGGGGCGTGGCGCTGTTCGGCCTGCCCGGCGCGCCGGTGGCGCCGCTCGGCACGGCCGAGGGGTTCGGTCGCTCGCTGATCCTCGCCCTCTTCGCCTTCTGCGGGATGGAAACGCCGCTGGCGGCGAGCGGCGAGGTCAAGGATCCGGGCCGCGCGATCCCGCGCGCGCTGTTCTTCTCGATGGGCTTCGTGGTGCTGCTCTACATTTCCGTGCAGCTCGTCGCGCAGTCACTGCTGGGATCGCGGCTCGGCGCCTCCGGATCGCCGCTCGCCGATGCTATCGCGGTGGTTAGCCCGGGGCTCGGCATCGTGCTCCTCGTCGGCGCGTCGCTGTCGCGGCTGGGCTGGATCGCGAGCGACGTGCTCGGCGCGCCACGGGTGCTGTTCGCGTTCGCACGCGACGGGCTGCTGCCGGAGGCGCTGGCGGCGATCCACCCCAAGGCGCGGACGCCGCATGTCGCGATCGCGCTCCACGCCGTGCTCGCCATCCTGCTCGCGATCACCGGTACGTTCGAGCAGCTTGCGGTGCTCTCGACGCTGGCAACGTGCGGGCTCTACTTCCTCTCCTGCGGCGCGGCATGGCGGCTCGGCCGCTCGCGCGTGGCGCTGTTCGGCGCGCCGGATCCGTTCCGGCTGCTGCCGGTAGCCGCGCTGCTCGGCATGGGCAGCATGGTCGCGCTCGTGCTGTTCGCCGAGTGGAGCGAGATCGCCGGCCTGGTCGGCGTGATCGTGGCGAGCATAGCGCTGTTCTTCGCGAGCCGGACGTTCGGGCGGCGCGTGCCGGCCTGACGGTTCAGCGCTTCGCCAGCCCGAGTGCGCGCTCGATCTCGGCCAGTTCCGCCGTCCAGGCGGCGCTGCCGGGGGCGATCAGCTCGACATGGCCCTCGTCGGGCACGGTGACGCGGCGGACGGTCAGGCCCTTGGCCCGGGCCTTTGCGGCATAGGCCTCCGCGAACGCCGGCGGCGCAATCGGATCGCGGGTTGCGTTGACCAGCACCTGCGGTGTCGCGAACGGCAGCAGCGCCACCGGCGACGTGTCGGCATAGCGGTTCGGGCGATCGCCGGTCAGCTTGTGGACCGCGTCGGCGCCGCAGGTGTCGCCGGGCGGGGTCGTCGCGGCTTCGAGATCGGGCAGGCCGCCGATGCTGATCGCGGTGCCGATCGGCAGCGGATGGCCCACGTGCAGCGGGCTCGTCGCCGCGATCTTCGGCCGGGCGGCGAGCCACAAAGCGAGATGTCCGCCGGCCGAATGACCGAAGGCGACGACCCGATCCACCTTCAGGCCCAGCGCCGGACCCGACTTGCCCAGCGCGTCGGCGGCAGCGGCGACGTCGAGGAAGGTGCCGGGGTAGCCGCCGCCCGGCCGATCGACGCCGCGATATTCGATGTTCCAGACCGCGATGCCGCGCGCCCGCAGCGCGTCGGCGATATAGTTCATGATGCTGGCATCGGCGATGTCAGTCTGCCAGCAGCCGCCATGGACCATCAGCACCACCGGGTGCGGCGCGGCGCCGGCGGGCAGCCACAGGTCGACATGCTGGAGCGGATCCCTGCCATAGGCGATGCGCCGGTCGGCAGCCGGGCGCGGGCGGTCCAGCAGGTCAGGCCACTGCATCGTCGCAGCCAGCTCACCGCTCGCGGCGATCAGCGCCGCGCCGGCGGCAAGAACGTTACGGAGGCTGCGCGGCGTTCTCATCACCGTTGTCGCCCTAGCATGCGACGACGTTTACGGCGAGGCCGCCGAGCGACGTTTCCTTGTAGCGCGCGTTCATGTCGGCGCCGGTCTTGCGCATCGTCTCGATCACCTCGTCGAGGCTGACGCGGTGGGTGCCGTCACCGAGCATGGCGAGCCGCGACGCCTCGATCGCCTTGATCGCACCGACCGCATTGCGCTCGATGCAGGGCACCTGGACGAGCCCTCCGACCGGATCGCAGGTGAGGCCGAGATTATGCTCCATGCCGATCTCGGCGGCGTTCTCGACCTGAGCATCGGTGCCGCCCAGCACCGCCGTCAGCCCGGCGGCGGCCATCGAGCAGGCGACCCCGACCTCGCCCTGGCAGCCGACCTCGGCGCCGGAGATCGAGGCGTTCTGCTTGAACAGCGAGCCGATCGCGGCGGCAACGAGCAGGAACCGCTCGGCGCCCTCGACAGACGCGCTCGGCACGAAGCGCTCATAGTAGCGCAGCACCGCCGGCACGATCCCGGCCGCGCCGTTGGTGGGAGCGGTGACCACGCGGCCGCCCGCGGCATTCTCCTCGTTGACCGCGAGCGCCCAGAGGTTGACCCAGTCGATCACCGACAGCGGATCCGAAAGCATTCGCTCCTGTCGGGCCAGCAGCTTGGCGTGGACGTCGGGCGCGCGCCGCTTCACCTTCAGGCCGCCCGGCAGGATGCCGGCCTGCCGCACGCCGCGATCGATGCAGTCGGACATCGTCCTCAGGACGGCGGCGAGGCGCGCGCGCACCTCGGATTCCGGGCGCAGCGCGACCTCGTTGGCGAGGGCAAGGGCGGCGAGGTCGGAGCCCTCGCGCGCCGCAAGGGCGAGCAGCTCGGCGGCCGAACTGAAGGGAAAGGGGATGTCGGCGAGCGGCGAGGGTGGGGCGTTCGCGGCAACCGCCGCCTCGTCGACGATCGCGCCGCCGCCGACCAAGTAATAGACGCGCTCCAGCAGCAGCGCGCCGTCACCGGCGAAGGCGGAGCAGCGCATCCCGTTCGAATGGAAGCTCAGCCGCTCGCGCTGGTGAAAGCGGATGTCCCGATCGGGATCGAAGCCGATCGTCCGCACGCCGCCCAGCGCGAGGCGCTTGTCCGCCTGCACGGAGGCGACCAGCAGCTCGGCCGCGTCCGGATCGATCGTATCCGGGCGATGGCCGGCGAAGCCGAGCAGCACGGCCCGGTCGGTGGCGTGGCCCTTGCCGGTCAGCGCGAGCGATCCGTAGAGGTCGGCGACGACCCGCTCGGTCGCGCCGAGCAGATCCGCGCCGGCCAGCTCTTCTGCGAAGCGCGCGGTCGCCGTCATCGGCCCCATGGTGTGGGAGCTCGAAGGCCCGATGCCGATCTTGAAAAGTTCGAAGACGCTGTAGGTCATGCGGCTCTTGCTTTCGCGCGAGCGGCGGACGTCGGCCGTCGGCGCCCGATCGTCAAGGGCGTCTCAGCCGGCGATGCGGCCGAAGGGCAGCAGCTGCTTGGCGAGCGCGGCGGCCGCGTGGGTGTCGCCGGCCCGCAGCGGCACCAGCACCGCGGTGGCGGCGCGCTGCATCACCTGGTCGATGACGGTCGGGGTCGAGCCGCGCGAGGCCGCCTCGGCAAGGTCGCGGGCGCGCCGGTCGGCAGGATCGAGGGCCAGGCGGAGCAATGCCGCGAGGCCGGCGAACATCGCCCGGCCGCCGCCGAGCGCCACCGAACGGTCCAGCGCGGCGAGGCCGGGATCCTTTTTCGCGCCGAGCGCCAGGCCTGCGGTGAACCCGCCGAGCTTGGTGACCGCATCGATGTTCCACGCGCCGAGCGCGGCCTGCGCCTCGGGGTCGCGCGGATCGGCTGCGGCAAGCGCTGCGAAACTCTTTCCGGCGGCGACGGCGTCGCCGCGGCTGCTGGTGAGCTTGGCCTTGTAGGCGGTCGCCATAGACTGGATCAACGCCGCCTCGCGATCGCCCGGTGCGCGCGCAAGTGTGGCGTCGGCGATCGCTTTCGCTTGGCCGATGCGGGCGAGGGCCGCGGCCTTGTCGGGCGCGCGGAACGCCGCATCGGCGAGCATGTCGCGTGGCGTGGCGGCGAGCGCCGGTGCGGCGAGCAGGATGGTGGCGGCTGAGGCGGCAATCAAATTACGCAAGGGAAACTCCCATCTCCGTTTCCCCCGCTTCCCCGTGTAGCGGCTTTTGCGCCGACCGCCAGCGCTTGATGCCGATCGACGGCGAGGGGCGGCCGATGCCGGTACGGCGCCGAATTGACGGGGAGGGTCGCGCCACCTATCTCCGCCGCGACCCCGCGTGGGACGGATCGCCGCCCCGACGCGCCCGCTTTCGACCCAAGGAACGCCCATGCTCGGCGGCATCGCCAAGGCCATTTTCGGATCGTCGAACGATCGCTACGTGAAATCGCTGCGCGGCATCGTCGATCGCATCAATGGCTACGAGCCGGCGATGCAGGCGATGTCGGACGAGGACCTGCAGCAGCAGACGGTGAAGTTTCGCGCGCGGCTGGCCGCGGGCGAGACGCTGGACGACGTGCTGCCGGAAGCGTTCGCGACCGTGCGCGAGTCAGCCAGCCGCGTGCTCGGCCAGCGCCATTACGACGTCCAGATGATCGGCGGCATCGTCCTCCATCGCGGCGAGATCGCCGAGATGCGGACCGGCGAAGGCAAGACGCTCGTGGCGACCCTGGCGGTCTACCTGAACGCGCTGGCCGGCGAAGGCGTCCATGTCGTCACCGTCAACGACTATCTGGCGCGGCGCGACGCCGAGTGGATGGGGCAGGTCTACACCTTCCTCGGCCTCAGCGTCGGCGTGATCGTCCCCAACCTGATGGATCATGAGCGCCGCGACGCCTACGCCTCCGACATCACCTACGGCACCAACAACGAGTTCGGCTTCGATTATCTGCGCGACAACATGAAGTATGAACGCGTGCAGATGGTGCAGCGCCCCTTCAGCTACGCGGTCGTCGACGAAGTGGATTCGGTGCTGATCGACGAGG
>CAXTTP010000090.1:0-9845 GCA_964247195.1 uncultured Sphingomonadaceae bacterium | reverse complement strand
GCTGCGATCCGGGCGCGGCCGGCAGGACCGGGCCGTTGGGGCCGACGACGTCCTCCGTCGTCCGCGTCGCGACGGTCGTTGGCTTCGGATCGTCGGCGAAGTCGGAGATCTTGTTGCGCACGCGCCGATAGTTCAGCTCGGGATCGTAGAGCGCGCCGCCGTCGAGCGCGAGGTCGCGCGCCTCGGCCCTGCCGATGTCGGCGAGAAGGATGAAGCCGGCGACATAGGAATCGTGCCGCGCGCTGACCAGCTGGACCCGGCTCGACAGCAGCTCCTGTTCGGCGTTGAGCACGTCAAGCACGTTGCGCGTGCCGACGCTCTGCTCAGCGCGGACACCCTCGAGCGCCAGCTCGTTGGCGGAAACCGCCGTCTCGGAGGAGCGGATCACCGCCTGCGTCGCCGCATAGCTCGACAGCGCCGCGCGGGTCTGGGCGATAATCGATCGCTCGATCTCGATGATCGATTCCAGTTCCTGGCTCTCGACGGCCTGAGCGCGCCGCACCTCCGCTGCGGGCAAACCGCCCTGGTATAGCGGCAGGCTGAGCTGCGCGCCGACGCTCGCGGTGGTCGCGGTGTTAGAGACGCCCAAACCGTCAAGGCCGGCGCTGCCTATCGAATGCAGATAGTTGAGGTAGCTGCCGCTCGCGATCGCGGAAACCTGCGGCAGCCGCGCCGACCGCGCCACCTCGACATCATAGCCGGCCGCCTTGCTAGCCAGCCGGGCGGCGGCAAGCTGCGGATTGTTGTCGATCGCGATGTCCACCGCCTCGGCCGGCGCGGTCGGCAGCTTTGGCAGCGGCGGCGGCGGCTCCAGCGTGCCGGCCACCTTGCCGACCACGCGCAGATAGGATTCGCGGCTGCTGACGAGCTGCGCCTGCGCGCTTTCGAGCTGGCTCTGGGCAATCGCCAGCCGCGCCTCGGACTGGGCGACATCGGTCCGGGTCAGGTCGCCGACCTGAAAGCGGTCGCGCGTCGCCTGAACGTTCGTTTCCAGCACCTTGACGTTGTTGGTATCGAGCTCGACGATCGCCTGGTCGCGGATCACGTCCATATAGGCGGTCACGACCGAGACGAAGACCGAGCTCTCGGTTGAACGGAGGTCGGCACGGCCGGCATCGACGCGCGTCTCCGCCGCGCGGATCGAGTTGCGGACGCGGCCACCCTGGTAGATCGGCAGCGATGCGTTCAGGCCGGCATTCACCGAGCGCAGCGGCGAGAGCGAGAAGGAGCTCGACGGCCGGACGACATTCTCGGTGTAGGTGCCGTCGGCGCTGAGCGCCGGCCGGCCCGCCGCCTTGGCGATCGGCACGCCCTCGTCGGTCGCGCGCTGCCCCGCCCGCGCGCCCGTGAGCGTGGGGTTACTGCCATAGGCGTTGACGAGCGCATCGCGCAGCGTATCGGCGGACGCCGGTGCCGCAGCGACCAATACGGCGAGGGCCACCCCGCAAAGCTTTGCGTTCCGCATCGCTGCCGAGCCGGTCAGAACCGGAACACCGCGGGCGGCGCGAAGCCCGGCAGCGGTGCCGCATCGGCATCGGCGAAGGCGGCGAGGCCGAAGCCGCCGGCGCGCCGGCCGATCGACAGGCGGCTGACACCCGCCTCCAGGATCGCCGCGGCAAGCCGGCCGCCTTCCGCGAGCTGGTCCACGATCGCCTCCGGCACCTGCTCGACCGCGCCGTCGATCAGGATCAGATCGTAGGGCGCGTCCGCCGCCCAGCCTTCGGCCAGCGGACCGCGCACGAACCGAACGCCGTCAGCGGCGCCCGGCGCGGCGAGCGTGCCATCTTCCTCGAGCGCGACAACCGATCCGACCAGCCGTGCCAGCACGGCGGCTGAATAGCCGGTCGCCGCCCCGATCACGAGCGCGCGATCCTGCGGCCGCGGATGGAGCTCGCTCAACATCTTGCCGACGGCCATCGGCGGGCTCAGCGCGCGGCCATTGCCCAGCGGCACGGCGATGTCGGCGTAGGCGATCGCCGTCCGGTCCGCCGGCACGAACCGCTCGCGCGGGACGGCCGCCATCGCCGCCACGACCCGCGGATCGTTGACGGCAGTGGTCCGCAGCTGGCTCGCGACCATCGCGCGCCGCATCGTTTCGAAACCCTGTTCGCTCACCTTCGCCTCGTCGCACGCCTGTCTTAGATGCGCAACACACCGATGCGCGCCTCGCGCTTGTATCGGACGCTCCGCGCGACGCCAAGCGGGTTCCCTACCGCCAATGGCGGTTGTTCATCGATGTTGACAGACCTGTTGTCGATCCGCATTGCCCGGAGCCCGCGCCGAGGCCCGATGGCGGAGTGGTTACGCAGAGGACTGCAAATCCTTGCACGCCGGTTCGATTCCGGCTCGGGCCTCCATTCCACGCAATCCGCGGCTGCCTCCTCCCCTGTCGGACTTTCCCGGTCCCGGCACGAACTCCGCGCGCCGATCAGGTAACCGGCGGCGGAGCGGCCTCGGCAAAGGCGGGCAAGGCGGCGGCGCGGTCGGCGATCGCGACCGTCTTCGGAAAGGGCGCGAGATCGACTTTGAAGCGACGCGCGTTGAACATCTGCGGCACCAGGCAGACATCGACGATGTCCGGCGCCTCACCGCCCGCGAACGGGGCGTCGGGCAGCAGCGCCTCCAGCGTGGCGAAGCCTTCCTCGACCCAGTGGCGATACCAGCCGCCGACAGCCGCCTTGTCCTGCCCCATCTCGTGCTCGAGATAGAGCTGAATCCGCAGGTTGTTGAGCGGGTGGATATCGCACGCGATCGTCAGCGCCATCTCCATCGCGCGGGCACGCGCCAGCGGGTCGGCGGGGATCAGCCGCGGCTCGGGGTGGACCGCATCGAGATAGTCGATGATCGCGAGGCTCTGGCCCAGCGTGCCGCCCGCCACCTCGAGCGCCGGCACCATCCCGGCCGGGTTGCGCGCCAGATAGTCGGGCGCACGCTGCTCGCCGGCGCGCAGCACATAGTCTCGCTTCTTGTAGACGAGCCCTTTGAGATTGAGCGCGATGCGGACGCGGAAGCTGGCCGACGACAGCGTGAAATCATGCAGGATCATGCGAATGCCGCTTCCTTCCCGCCGATCGTGACGCGCAGCGGCTCCAGCCCCTCGATCGTCACCTCAATGACGTCGCCCGGCAGCACCGCGCCGACGCCGGCCGGCGTGCCGGTATAGATCAGGTCGCCGGGCCGCAGCCGTTCGAACCGGCTGAGATAGGCGATCGTTTCGGCGCAGCTCCAGATCAGGTCGGCGATGTCGCCTTGCTGCTTCAGCTCGCCGTTGACGGTCAGCCGGATGGCCCCGCTCGCGACGTGGCCGCCATCGGCAACTGCGCGGATCGGCGCGATCGGCGCGGAGAAGGCAAAGTTCTTGCCGGTATCCCAGGGCCGTCCCTTGTCGCGCGCAACAAACTGGAGGTCGCGGCGCGTCATGTCGAGCCCGACCGCATAGCCGTAGACCAGGTCGAGCGCCTCATCCTCCGCCACCCTGGCCCCCTCTTTGCCGATCGCGATGACCAGCTCGCCCTCGAAATGATAGTTGTCGGTTTCCGGGGGATAAGGGATCGCGCCTCCGCCGGGGACCAGGTCCTCGGCCCACTTGGTGAAGAAAAACGGCGGCTCGCGATCTGGATCCTTGCCCATCTCGCGGGCATGCGCGGCATAGTTGCGGCCGATGCAGAAGATGCGGCCGACCGGGAAGGTCGCGTCGGTCCCGGCGATCGGCACGGCGGGCCGCTCGGGCAAAGTGAAGATGCGGGTCATTCGAGGTATCTCCGTCGAAAGACGGCGCGAGTCCAGCCGATCACCGCGTCCCGGCCGAACGCCCCTGTCTGGCGGCTATGCTAAGCCGCACCCCCGAAACTCTCGAATTCCTGCATCGTCCACGCCGCGACCTCGGTCACGGCCTGCGCCAGCCAGCCGGCCTTGCGCGACGCCAGATCGCTCTTGATCGCTCCGACGTCGGCTCCGCCGGCATGCACGGCGGCAAGTTCGCGCGCCATGGCGCCGACGAGCCGGTTGCGAAGCTTCTTGTGCATGTCGCCGAAATCGAGCTTGCGGTTGTTCGGCGAAAGGCGGCGCACGACATGGTCCGCGCTGTAGGCCAGGCTCGGATCCGGTGAGCGATAACGCCCGGTCGCCATCGCCTGCGCCGGGATCGCCTGTCCGAGCGGAAGCCAGCAGGACGGCATCTGCCCCTTGATCTCGGCAACCACCGGGCCGCCGCGATACGCTCCCATCGCGACGAAGCGCGGCCTGCCGAGGCTGCCGACGCCTGCCGAACGCGGGGCAATGCGCAGCTCGTCGGTCTCCGCCGGCAGCGCCGCCGCCAGCGGCGCACGGTAGTCCGCCGGTTCGAGCGGTTCGGTGCCAAGCGCGCGGAGCCCGCGCCAGAAGGCCTGGCGATCTTCCTCGCCGGCTTCCGCCGCGTCACGGATCCAGCCATTGTCCTCCTCGAGAATGGTGGGCGACGGCGCGTCGAGAGCGTCGCGATAGGCATCGAGCGCCTCGTCCGCCCCGCCTTGCGGATTCTTCTCGGGATCGGCAAGCGCGATGCTGGCGCAGAGCCGGACGAGATCCAGCGTGTACGGCAGCACGGCTGCCTCGTCATAATCGTTGACGCCCCAGACCAGCCGGAACTGGGCATCGCGCCACAGGCCGAAGTTGCCGGCATGCGCGTCCCCGACAGAAGATGCAGCCGGTGCCCGCATCAGCGCCGGCCAGCGCTCGGGCACCGCTTCCGCCCAGCGCCAGCAGGTCGCGCGCAGGAACAGGAACGCGCTCCGCCGCATCTTGTCGTGCTTGAATTCCAGATCCTTGCGGCGCGTTGCGGCGCCGAAATGCGACGCCAGCCGGGCTTCATAAGCGGAGATCGACCGTTCGAGGCTCAGCATTGCGATCTCCGCGCCGCGACCCTCGAGACGTGCCGAGGGATGTGGCTCAGTACGGTCGCATCATCCAGATGTTCCTCTCCCACCGCCGGCGACGTTGAGCACGAACTCTTGCCCATGTCGCCCTTCGCCGGAGTTACTCCGCCCGCCCTGATCCCGACCACGCCGGGACTCCCCGGCCGCCGTCATCCGAAGATCTTCAGGTCGAAGCGGACGTCGCGGCCGTGCGCCGCCGCGGCTGCGCGATAGTCCGGCACCGGCCGCGCGCTCCAGAGGCTCCAGTCGCAGGCGGCCTCGACCGAGCCGGCGACCGCGAGCAAGGCAGGCGGCGCATCCGGATCCACCGCGACGGCGAACCCGTCGAGCGGCTCGGCCAGACCGAGGCCGAGCGCCTTCACATAGGCTTCCTTGCACGTCCAGCAGGCGAAGAAGCCCTCCAGCCGCCGGCAGTCGGGCAATGCGGCGAGCGCCGCGACCTCGTCGGGAGCGAAGTGGGCGCGGGCGATCTGCGCATGATCGTCGAACGGCCGGATCGCCTCGAGATCGACGCCGATCGGCCGCAGGCTCGCGCCGATCAGCGCATAGTCGCCGGAATGCGAGAGGTTGAAGTCGAACGGCGCGCGTTCGAGCGCAAAGCGCGGCTTGGGGCCGGCTTCCTGCACGATCGCGACGCGATCCGGCGCCACGTCCAGATAGGCGCCGAGCACCATTCGCAGGACGGCATGGGAGACGATATAGCTGCGCCGGTCGCGCGCGAATTTGAAGCGGTCGGCGTGCGCGCGCTCGGCATCGTCCAGCAGCGTCGCCAACGCGTCGAGCGGCTTCGGCGGGGTCGCGATCGGCACGAGCCACAACTGCGCCTCGCCCGCAGCCGGACTGCCGGGACGCGGGCGGCCCAATGGTACAGCATGTTGCGACATCGGCTCGCCCGTTGACGATGGGAGCGTAGGTTCGCCCGGCGAGACGGCCGACGCCACCTATTTCGGTCCGAGAACGCGACGGCACTCGGTCGCTGCAAGAAGCGCCAGCTTCAAGGTTGCGGGCGGGTCACCCCCGGAACTCCCGCCACCGGCGCGGCGGCACTCTGCTCGGCGGCCGTCAGCACGCCGTCATGGTTGGCGTCGAGCGCGTCGAACGCTGCCAGCGGGCGCTTGCTCGCTTCGGCAAGGCTCAGCTTGCCGTCGCCATTGCTGTCGGCTTCCTTGAACGCGGCCGTCGCGGCGTCGAGCATCCGTTGCGCCTCCTGCCGCGTCGGCGCGCCACGGGTGCCGGGCGGCGTGCGGTTCAGGACCACGCCCATCCGCACCCGGAACTCGGCCAGGTTCATGAAGCCGTCCTTGTTGGTGTCGGCGCGGTTGAAGACCAGCTTAACCCGCGCCTGCATCTGCGCCCGCGTCAGCCCGCCGGCCGCCCCGGCCGGCGCCGCGAGGGCGAACCCGCCCAGCGCAGCAATCATCGTGCTCCGCAATAGCATCAGCCGCATCGCTTATCCTCACCCGTCATCCAGCCAGCGGCCCTTTGGCGACGGCCCCGCCCGATGACAAGCGATCCGTACTTCCGGACGTGGGCGCGCGCCACGTCTGGACCGGCAACTGTAAGGCTGGCAATGAGCGGCTGGCGCGGCTATCGGGCTGCTGCGTTGCGTCACGAGCCTGCCACCCGCCGCCGGTGCGCAAGGCGGCCCGTCAAAACATAACCGAAGGCCGTGACGATGACTTCCCCAAGCGCGCCCCGCATCGCTCCGTCCGCTCATAGCGGCCTGGGTTTTCGCGAATTCGTCGGCATGGTCGCCGCGCTGATGGCGGTGAACGCGCTCGGTATCGATTCGATGCTGCCGGCGCTGCCCCAGATTGGCCGTGCGCTGGGCATCGCCGACCCGAATCAGCGCCAGTGGATCATCGCCGCCTACATGTTCGGCTTCGGCGCGGCGCAGCTCGTCTATGGGCCGCTGGCCGATCGCTACGGCCGCAAGCCGGTGCTGCTGGTCAGCATGTCGCTGTTCGCGGTGATGAGCGTGATCTGCAGCTTGGCCGACAGCTTCGAGACCCTGATCACCGCGCGCGTGCTGCAGGGCGCGGCGGCCGCATCGTCGCGCGTGCTCTCGGTCTCGATCGTGCGGGACTGCTATTCCGGCCGGCAGATGGCGCGTGTGATGTCGCTCTCGTTCATCGTCTTCCTGGCGGTGCCGATCATCGCGCCGAGCCTGGGCCAGATCATCATGCTGTTCACGCCCTGGCAGGGCGTGTTCCTGTTCCTCGCCTTGTTCGCCAGCGCGGTCGCGATCTGGGCGGCGCTGCGGTTGCCCGAGACGCTGCATCCCGAGGACCGGCATCCGGTTTCGGTCGCGGCGCTGGCGGGGGCGGTGCGGCTCGCGCTGACCGACCGCTATTCGCTGGGCTATACGGTCGCGTCGACGATGCTGTTCGGCGGGCTGATCGGCTTCATCAACTCGGTGCAGCAGATCTTCAGCGACATCTTCCACGAGCCGAAACTGTTCCCGTTCGTCTTTGCCTGCATGGCGAGCACGATGGCGCTCGCCTCCTTCACCAACTCACGGATCGTCGAGCGGCTCGGCACGCGGCGGGTGTCACACACGGCGCTGCTAGGGTTCATCGCGATCGCGCTGGTGAAGCTGACGATCGCCGCGAGCGGCCATGAGACGATCTGGACGTTCGGCATCCTGCAAGCGGCGATGATGGGCTGCTTCGGCCTGGCCGGCTCGAACTTCGGCTCGATGAGCATGGAGCCGCTCGGCCATATCGCCGGCACCGGCGCGTCGATCCAGGGGTTCATCTCCACGATCGGCGGCACGCTTCTCGGCATCTCGATCGGCCAGTCGTTCAACGGCACAACCGTTCCGGTCAACGCCGGCTTCGTGCTGCTCGGCCTCGCCGCGCTGACGGCGGTGCTCGTCACCGAGCGCGGGCAGCTGTTCCGGCCGCATATCGCTCCGGCCTCCTGAACGGACGCCGCGTTCGGCGAGCGGCCGGCGGGCGGACCGGCGTTCAGCGCCGGCCGAGCCTCACCTCGTGACCGTCATTGCTGGGGCTGGGATTGTTGGCCGCCCATATAATCGGCGCCGCCCGGCGTCGCCGTCGGCGGGCCGCGTCGGTCCACGAAGGCGTAGATGGTGACCGCCAGGGTCGCCAGCGCGACGATCAGGATCACCGCGAACAGGACGCGCGCACTCCGCCTGAACCTGGATCGGGAGGGGTCGTGGTCGATCGACATGGCGGCTACCTTCCGCCGATCGGTCTCACACGATCGTGGCAACCGCACAACCGCGATCGATCCGGCTGCGAATGTTTTCGCGACCTTAACCGGATAAGCTGCTAGACCGGCGTCGCCGATCCCGGCAGCGCCCCGCCCGCGCAGGAGAATCCCATGTCCCGAGCACTCAACCTCGACGCCGCGCTGGCGGACGTCAACGCCAAGTGTGCGAAGCTCAATGCGCCGATCACCGCGATCGAGCCGCTGCGCTCGGGCGGCACGCGGGTCGTGCTCAAGAACGCCAACGACGCGCTGACCGTCGCCAAGGCGTTCGGTTCGAAGGTGATGACCGGTGCCGTGACCCGGCAGCCGACCCGCCTCCTCCATCACCATCCGGCAGAGCCGGTGACGGCCGCGCCGCGTCCCCGCTACACGCGGGACTGACGCCTTCCCGCCGGCGTTCAGTAATCCTTCGATACGCGCACGTTCGCGCTGGTCCGGCCGAGCGTCGAGACGGTCGACAGGATCGATAGCCAGCGCGTGATCTGGAACTCGGCGCTGGTCGCCGAGTAGCCCTGGCCGTCGGTGATCACCTCCACATAGGTACGCCGCCCGATATATTTGCCGGCCGCGACCGAGGTCTTCTGGCCGGTCGTGACGTCGGCCGGGAGGATGCGGAGGCGATCGAGGCCGACCGCGCGGCGGACCGCGTTGATCGGGTTGAGCCCGCCGCCGCCGCCCCGGAGCGACGCCACCGCAGCGGCGAGCTGCAGCGCCTCGGGCGCCGACAGGTTGGTGATCGAGGTGCCGAACAGCAGCCGCGAGAGCAGCTCGTCCTCCGGCAGCGCCGGTACGCTGGCGAAATTGATATCCGGGTGCTGGCCGGTACCGGAGACGCGGATGGTGGCGTTCAGGCTCTGAATATTCGCCTGGGCGACGATGTCGAGCACCGGATCGGGCGGCGCCTCGCCGAGGAAGCGGATCGCGCCGCGCTCGAGATCGAAGCGGCGGCCGGCAAACTCGTAGCCGCCGCGGACCAGATCGGCACGGCCGGTGATCGCCGGGTTCTCGGGTGTGCCCTTGATCACGAGGTCGGCGCGCCACTCGCTGTCCAGCCCCAGCCCGGTCACCGCGAGGCGGTTGCGCGCCTTGGCCTTCAGGTCGAGCTTCCACGGCGCCGGCGCGGCACCGATCTCCGCCTCGTCGGCGGGGCGGTTGATCTCGGTGACCGGCAGCCGGACGATGGCGGCAGCGGCGGCGGCCTGGCCCAAGCGGAAGCGGCTCCTGTCGAGGGTGACGTCGCCGCCGATCACGCCGCCCGAGCGGTCGGCGCGGATCGTGAGCGGGCCGGTGACGGTGGCGCCGATATCGTCGCGGTCGAGGAGCTGCGCCTGTTTTGCGGCGATCGCGACATCCATCGCGAAGCCGCGCGCCGAGGCGAGGTCGAAGCTGGCATGGCCGGTGACGGTGCCGCCGCCGCCGGTCGTGCCCTGCAGGCTGTCGAGCACGAGGCGCGAGCCGTCGAACCGGCCGACGGTGCGGATCTGCTGGATCACGGTGCCGCTGACGGCACTTTCGAGCCGGCCGCGATCGGTGCTGAGCGAGCCGCGGATCACCGGATCGGAGAGGCGGCCGGTCACGTCGGCGCCGATCGCGACGGGTCCGGAGATGTCGACGGTCTCGATACCGGTAAGCCGCCACAGCGTGTCGGCCGGGCCGTTGTAGCGGAGCTGCGCGAAGAGCGGCGCGGCGGCGAGC